>NZ_JBALEQ010000083.1:0-238439 GCF_036917775.1 Nostoc sp. | reverse complement strand
AACCACACTGATCCCTTCCCGAACTCAGAGGTGAAACGCTGTTGCGGCAACGATAGTTTAGGGGTCGCCCTACGCAAAAATAGCTCGATGCCAGGGATAATACTTAAAAAACAAAAGCCTTCTCAAGATGAATTGAGAAGGCTTTTGTCATTTTACCTCGCAGCCAGGAAGGGCTCGTCGAGAAAGCAGCCTTAGCGCAAAATAATTTCGTAGAATCACCAACAAACAATCGCTATTTTCAAACTATTGTGGGTTATGGTATGACAATTTTAGATAAATTGCGATCGCTGACTCTAAATCAAATAATAGAAAATGAGCAGACTTGATCTACATCTAGCCCTAAGTTCTGGGCTAGATGTAGATCAGTTTAATACTTTAACTGTTAGTTACAAAAATGTGGTTAATTCCAAGGTTCTGCCTTTTGCCTCCTTCAATCATTGCTATTTTTGAATTTACGTTGCAATTGTTTTAGAGATTGATACATATCTGGTAGGCGACTATAAACAGCACATACCTTGAGATATAGTTTGTAAGGAATGGCTGGAGTTCCTGAGACAATTTCTCCTGGTGCAACATCGCTGTGAATTCCAGTTTGAGCAGATGCGATCGCACCATCTCCCATTTTCACTTGATTGGCTATTCCGGTTTGTCCAGCTAAAATAACGCGATTTCCGAGTTTTACGCCTCCCGCCATACCAGCCTGACCTGCGATAGCACAGCCAGAACCAATTTGGCAGCCATGACCTATTTGTACTAAGTTATCAATTACTGTATTGCGGCCTACCCGTGTTTCTCCGACTGCTGGGCGGTCAATAGCGGTGTTACAGCCAACTACCACCCCATCTTCTAAGACTGTATAGCCAGATTGTTCCATTTTTAACCAACCAGCACGGCTAGGAACAAAACCAAAGCCTTCTGCACCAATGACTGCACCACTGTGAATCACACAATCTGCACCGATGCAGGTGCGTTCGTGAATAGTACAGTTGGCGTGTAAGGTAGTGCGATCGCCGATTTTGGTATCTGGATAAATCACCACATTGGGATGAATAATTGCACCATCGCCAATTTCCACGCCTTCCTGAATCACAGCATGGGGGCCAACGTAAACATCACTACCAACTTTTGCGCTGGAGTGAATTACAGCAGTGGGATGAATTTCTGGAACGGGGCGATATGGTTGGTAAAAAAGTGTGATCGCTTTGGCAAATAACAGTCGCGGATCTGAGGTCGATATCCAGACAATACCGTTCTCTTGTGCAACCTCCTGTAATTTTTCGTCTTGGGGCAAAATTAAAGCTGTAGCATTGGTCTTACTGACAAAAGACCCAAATTTTGGCCCTTCTACGTAGCTGAGAGTACCGTTAGTGGCTTCATCAATGGCTGCTACCCCTGTAATTTCTGGGTCAAGGTCTGGGTTGCTAGTCAGGCTATGATTGGTGGTTGTTTCACCAAATTGGCTGATAATTTCGCTAAATTTCATTATTGGATGTATTCAAAATTGACCTACAAAGGATGGTAGCTTTATTTTTGCCGCTTTGTACTAGCAAGATAATTAGTAATTAATATAGAGATTGTTTCTCCTCTAGAAACTGCGAAGTTTTGAAATGATTAATCATATACAAGAATTAAGCGAACGCTTGCTTAATACTAAAAATAGTAATCTACTACATTATTTTAATAACTTTGTAGTAAGGACTTTAGCCTTTGATTTCTAAGCACTAAAGTACTTACTACAAACTCTCTTAACCTGTCTGGGTATTCGCCATTGCTATCCCTGCCAAATACCCAGTTGTCCAAGCACTTTGAAAGTTAAACCCACCGGTAATACCATCAATATCTAAAATTTCTCCAGCAAAATAAAGGCCAGGAACTAACCTACTTTCCATCGTCTTGAAGTTGACTTCTTTGAGGTTAACGCCGCCACAGGTAACAAATTCTTCTTTAAAGGCTCCTTTGCCGTTGATTAAGTATTGTCCTTGAGTCAGTTCTTGCACCAGTTGATTTAAGTTTTTGCTAGATATTTCTGCCCAACGGTCATCTGTGGTAATGCCTACACGAGTAATGATATATTGCCAGAGACGATGGGGTAAATCAACGCCGCGATGCAATGCGATCGCTTTCTTTCCCCATTCATCTTTAACTGCTAAAACTTTTTCTCGCACTTGTTCTTGGTGCATAAGGGGCAGCCAATTAATCAATAATTTGGCTTGATAGCGGCTGTCGTGCAAAACTCTCGCACCCCAAGCAGAAAGCTTTAAAACAGCCGGGCCACTCAAACCCCAGTGGGTAATCAGCAATGGCCCAGTTTGTTGTAATTGGGATTTTCCCCCCGCAGATAATCTTAATTGGATAGGGTTAACGCTGACTCCAGCTAACTCCCGCAACTTTAGATCGAGAATGTTGAAGGTAAATAACGAGGGCACTGGCGGTTCTATTTGATGACCTAACTCTCGGACAATTTTATAACCGACAATACTGCTGCCGGTGGCAAGAAGTAGGCGATCGCATTTAATCGTCTCTCCCGACTTGAGAAGAATATCAAACTCCTCATATGCTGCACTTCGTTTTACCGAAGTTACGTGTGTACCGATACGGAGTTTTACCCCAGATGTCGCCACCGCTTTAATCAGACATTCCACAATGGTTTCTGAAGTATTGGTGACAGGAAACATCCGGCCATCAGCTTCAGTTTTTAGATAGACTCCACTAGCAGCAAACCAAGCTACTGTATCTTGAGGGCCAAAGCGAGTCAAAGCACCCCGCAAAGCTTTTGCACCTCTGGGGTAATTTTGTACTAACTCCTCCGCGTCAAAGCAAGCGTGAGTGACGTTGCAGCGTCCACCACCAGAAATTAAGACTTTCGCCAGTGGTTGACGACTGGCTTCGAGTAAAGTAACTTGGGCATCGGGATTGGCTTTAGCACAAGCGATCGCGCCAAAAAATCCCGCAGCCCCACCCCCAATAACTACGATTCGTAACGGTAGCAAATTCTAAAATTTCTCAATAGCACGTACTTTACTAGGCTAGCTTCTATCTTCACTATTCAACTAGTTCAAATTGATCTTTTGTTGCACCACAAGTCGGGCATACCCAATCATCTGGTATATCTTCAAAAGCTGTTCCCGGCGCTATATCGCTATCTGGATCGCCTTCTTCTGGGTCATATTCATAGCCGCAAACAGTACATAGATACTTTGCCATGTTCCTTTCCCTTAGTAAATTGTTGGCATCGCTTCCCTATTAAATACTTCTAGGGGTGAGTAATAATAGCCACGCTACAATTCTTAAACGAGAGTACACGTATATCCTTGAGGAAAATTTTCCAGATTATGAGGAATCAGATTACAAACGCCACCAAGTCCTTTGGGCGTAACTGATCAGCCCGATCGCGATCGCCCCTAGTAGCAGTAGCAAAATTATTCCACCTGGAATAAAAGTGAGAATACCAAAGCCTCTTAGTACCCAAACGGCTACACTAACACCAAGAAGAATACCAAAAATCTGGATTAATCTACGATTTAAAGAAGATTGACTCACTTAATTTTCCTCTCAACTCAACAGAAATTACACTTGATATTGACAACTAGATATGAAGTTATGATGAAGTTACAGTTTCATTATAAATAATACGTAAAAATCGAGAGATCCTATCCAGAGGTTGGGTAAGGTGCTTGATATTAAATAGTGTTTGTGCCATTCTAGCTGTTAAGAACTTAGTTTTTCATTTATAAATACTGTTGTTATTAAGTCCATTTAAGTATTAATTGTGAGCAGAGCTACAGGTTTTACAGTAAAGTAACTGAAATAATTACCAAAAACTCACCCTTTCCGGAAAGGATCGCGATTACACTGGAACTAAAATTTAATGGGTTGGATCTAAATCAGGTTTCATAGCTTGTAGTTTCAATTCTATTTAGGTGGATGAGTTGAGGAGTAACTAAAATCATTATGTCTGCGTCTCATATCTCAGACTCAATTATTGCAGGTTCAGATATGGCT
Source organism: Nostoc sp. (assembly GCF_036917775.1). Taxonomy (GTDB): domain Bacteria; phylum Cyanobacteriota; class Cyanobacteriia; order Cyanobacteriales; family Nostocaceae; genus Nostoc. The sequence goes on along the minus strand of NZ_JBALEQ010000083.1, from coordinate 234,437 downwards.
TGGAGTCAAGATAAACAAAAGTTGCTGGTACAGGGTGAAATTTTGGTAGAAACGCGATCGCACAAGGCTTGTGGTGGCGCGGTGACAGCCTGGATGTATTTGCCGATGGTGCGATCGCAAGTTTGGCAGCAATTAACTGATTATCCCCGGTGGGTGCAATATTTTCCTGATATCACTAAAAGCGAGATATCACACAAAGGTGAAGTGAAGCGCCTATATCAAGCAGCACAAAAAGCCTTTTTCTTTTTCACGGCTCAAGTGGAAATTTACCTCAACGTTGTAGAAGTGTTGGGGCAACAAATCCAATTTCGCATGGAAAAAGGAACTTTTGAGGATTTTAACGCCAATTTAGAACTCAAAGATTGCGGAAATGGGACGTTGCTTGCTTATACTGTGCAAGCTACACCTCTGATTCCCATTCCATCAATTTTCATTCAACAAGCAATGAACTTGGAATTGCCTGCAAATATGCGGAAAATGCGACAAGTGATTTGTAAACAGTAGGGAATGGGGAATTGGGAATGGGGAATGGGGAATTGGGAAAGAAAAAACCTTTAACCTTTTCTCGAAACCCAATTCCGAGTTAAAAATGCAAAATCAGAGCAGTATTGGGAATAGTGTAGTTCAATTACTTAGAAAAGCACTGTCAAGAAAGTGAGTTTAAAAAACCTCTCCCTGCCTTGAACTTTAGTTCAAGCTGATCCCTCTCCGACTTGGAGAGAGACGATTTTACTGCGTAAAACGAGGGAGAGGTGTTTTATATTCGACTAATTAGCTGCTAAACACCTCAACGGGTAAGCGACTAAAAGAAAGACGCTCATTTTGCACATCTACAAAGATGGTGTCACCGTTGTTGAATTCACCGCGCAAAATAGCTTTAGCGATTTGAGTTTCTAACTCTCGCTGAATCGCTCGCTTCAGTGGACGCGCCCCATACACTGGGTCATACCCTACTTCTGCTAAAAAGTCAAGGGCGTTATCCGAGAGTTTGAGGGATATTTTGCGATCGCCCAATCTTTGGCGCAATCTCTCCACTTGCAACAGCACAATCTGCCGCAATTCCTTCTTATCTAAACCGTGGAAGATGATAATTTCGTCAATCCGGTTGAGGAACTCTGGACGGAAGCTATTCCGCATCGCTTCCATGACTCGACGGCGCATTTCGTCGTAGTGAGCGTTATCCCCAGCGACATCAAGAATATATTGCGAACCGATGTTGCTAGTCATGATGATAATAGCGTTCTTGAAGTCCACCTTATGACCTTGGGCATCAGTGACGCGACCATCATCGAGAATTTGCAAGAAGATATTAAAAACATCAGGGTGGGCTTTCTCGATTTCGTCAAAGAGAATCACTGAGTAAGGACGGCGGCGAATCGCTTCTGTTAGTTGTCCGCCTTCTTCGTAACCCACATATCCTGGAGGCGCACCGATTAAACGGGAGACGGCGTGTTTCTCCATATATTCCGACATATCGATTCGCACCAGCGCATCTTCGCTATCAAACATATAGCCCGCCAGCGCTTTTGCCAACTCGGTTTTACCCACACCCGTAGGCCCAAGGAAAATAAAGCTAGCGATGGGACGATTGGGATCAGCTAGTCCAGCGCGCGATCGCTGAATTGCATCCGCTACGGCTGTGACTGCTTCTTCTTGTCCAATCACCCGGTGGTGTAGTTCATCTTCTAAATGCAGTAGTTTCTCTTTCTCAGATTCCACCAGCTTGCTGATGGGAATTCCTGTCCATTTAGAAATAATTTCGGCAATATCAGCTTCTGTGACTTCTTCCCGTAATAGTGATTTTCCACTTCTTTGGGCACTTGCCAATTCAGCTTCTACTGCTTCTAACTGACGATGCAAACTGGTTAAATTACCATATTTCAACTCCGCAGCGCGGTTAAGGTCGTAATCGCGTTCTGCTTGCTGAATCTCTAAATTGACGCGTTCAATCTCTTTTTTAACGGACTGAATTTTGTCAATGATATCTTTTTCAGATTGCCATTGAGTATTCAGAGTTCTTTGTTCTTCTTTGAGATCGGCAATTTCCTTTTCTAATCTTTCTAGACGTTCACGAGAAGCGGCATCGCTTTCTTTTTGCAGCGATAGCTTCTCCATTTCCAATTGCAGAATCTTGCGATCGATTTCGTCAAGTTCTTCTGGTTTGGAGGTGATCTCCATTTTTAATCTCGCGGCGGCTTCATCTACCAAGTCAATGGCTTTATCAGGGAGGAAGCGATCGCTAATATATCGACTCGACAATACGGCGGCGGCAACTAAAGCACTATCAGAAATCTTCACCCCGTGGTGGTTTTCATAACGTTCTCTCAACCCGCGCAAAATCGAAATACTATCTTCTACACTGGGCTGATCAACATAAACTTGCTGGAAGCGTCTTTCCAGTGCGGCATCCTTTTCGATATGTTTGCGGTATTCATCTAGAGTTGTCGCCCCAATGCAGCGCAATTCGCCCCGCGCCAACATCGGTTTTAACAAGTTACCCGCATCCATCGCGCCTTGGGTTGCACCAGCGCCGACAACGGTGTGAATTTCATCAATAAATAAAACAATATTGCCGCCAGATTCAGTAACTTCTTTTAATACTGCTTTCAGGCGTTCTTCAAATTCACCCCGGAATTTTGCCCCCGCAATCAAAGCACCCATATCTAAAGAAATTAGCTTGCGGTCTTTGAGGGACTGGGGTACATCACCTGCAATAATGCGCTGTGCTAATCCTTCAGCGATCGCAGTTTTACCAACACCCGGTTCGCCAATTAGCACAGGATTATTCTTGGTGCGGCGAGACAGAATTTGCACAGTGCGGCGAATCTCATCATCTCGCCCAATCACTGGATCGAGTTGACCTTTACGAGCTGCCTCTGTGAGGTCACGCCCGTATTTTTCCAGTGCTTCGTATTTGCCTTCTGGATTTTGGTCGGTCACTTTTTGGCTCCCTCGAACTTGTTTAATAATATCTTTTAGTTTGCCTTCGTCTAAACCGAATTCTTGAAATAAAGCTTTGCCAAAGCGGTCATCTTTAGCGTAAGCCAGCAATAAGTGTTCAATTGAAATATATTCATCTTGAAACTCTTTGCGATACACGTCTGCCCGGTCTAGAAGTGTATCTAAGCTGCGTCCCAAGTAAACAGAACTGCTAGTACCAGATACTTTTGGCTGACGTTGAAAAAATTGTTCAGTGCGATCGCGCAGTTTTTGGAGGTTAACACCCGCTTTGGTGAGAATCCCAGTTGCTAAACCATCTTGTTCTAGCAAAGCTTTCATCAGGTGTTCGCTTTCAATTTGCTGTTGTTGATATTGTTTAACAATATCGGGGGTATGGGCGATCGCTTCCCAGGCTTTTTCTGTAAATTGGTTAGGATTAGTAGGTTGCATAGGCTTTTTCAGGAACGAACCATATTAGACATCGTAAAAGCGTAAAGCACTGCTGACCTCAGATCAGGGCGGTTTTCCGTAGGTTAGACTCCAAGGAAAGGAAAATTTTTCTTCTCATATCGTTATTGTAAGAAGATGAGCGCGATCGCCTAGATCGGTGTTCACGTCTTGTAAAAGTGGTATTTTCCCGTAGTTCCCATTTCTTATTTGTTATTCTCACTCATTGCACTTAACACGATACCTGAAGTTGCATCAAATCAAAATGATAGTCATAAAAATAGGAAACAGAACGATAGTTATTAAATTTTCTACTTCGATATGCTGTAGTTAAGCTTGCAATCGCTCATGATATTGGTCGTCTATTTTGTTACTGTCGTGCTGTACGATTACGGAAACAAATCCAAGCAAATCCATAGTTGTGGCGCTACCACTTGAGAAGCACTGTTCATCTCCAAATATTTTATAGTCACTTTTCCAGAGAAGTAATGCAATACGCTTGGGTTAAGCCTAAAAACTAAAATATATATCTTGTCCGTCGAAAATAATTAAAGTGATTATACCTTTGATATAGTGCTTTTTAGGTTTGGCTAATTATGAGTAGGTACGATTAAGTTTCAGACTGATTTAATTCATGAATTCATAGGTTTAAAGTCTGGTAAACTACCCTATTTTTATCAGGTTTTATGTGTTATGTCTTTTATCCAGCCTGCTTTATAGCCTCTTTATCACTTCAGGCTCGGCATACACTTACAGTAATTAAAATTTTGTTTTGACTTCTACCGAACGATAGAAAAACTCTATTTTATTAGGCATATTTTTGATAATATAGTTACTAATCGTTGGAATGATTTAAATGTTTTTGTCAGAAAACTTATTGTTGATTTTATACAAATCATACAAAGTATACATTATTAAAACATTGATTGAAACATGAGCTTTAACAATAGGATGTTATAGTAAAAATTGTTAATAGAAATTATGCTTGGTAAGCAAAATCAAAGGTTTGTCGTGGCGATGTGGTCATACAAGCTAGTGTCTTTAATATATTAGTTGCTGCAATCAAAACTGCTAGAAAAATCCGATTTTATTACTGAGCTTACTTGCGTAAGGAGGGAACTATTAACTCAAAAAAAGGGAATTGATATGTACCTAACTTCGCAAGATTTAAATATGAGTCCTATAAGAGAGTTAGAGGTTGTTTGAAAAGTGGTTGGCTGTGATTTTTAGGTACTTATTGATCCCCCCTAGCCCCCTTTTTAAAGGGGAAAGCTTCTTAAAGTCCCCCTTAAAAAGGGGGATTTAGGTGGATCTAAAGGCCTCAAATACAACACCAAAAAGTTTTCAGACATCCTCTAAGGACATTTCAAAGTTTAATAAAATCTCAATTTTTAAACTCTGATGTATATAAATAATAAATTTCCTACTCATCCTTCATTTCTTCAAGGGCTACGAGTACTCCTTGTAGATAATGATGTGAATTTCTGCAATTCGTTAACGCCGATGTTGCAATCCTATGGTGTGGAGGTGCAAGCAGCATTTTTAAGAGAGCAAGCTTTGGAAATATTTGTGCAATGGCAACCTGATATCCTCTTAAATGGTATTTCCTCGCCAAAGGAGGATGGCTATGCTCTAATTCACCAAGTGAGAACACTTACGGGAGAGCGAGGCAAAGTAGTACCAGCGATCGCTCTCACAAGCACTGTAACTGAAGATATGTATCAACGCGCTCTTTTAGCTGGGTTTAGTCTATGCTTTGCTAAACCCGTAGTTATTGATGATTTTGTTGCTGTACTTGGCATTTTAGCAATTGCTAATAATCCTTATCCTTATGCTAACTAGCTTTAATTAATGTCCTAGATATAGTAATTTAAGTTTTGAGAAGTAATAACATGGGTCATTTATGGGTAGGGATAAATATTTTTCAAATGCTACTAATGAACTTGATAAACGATAGAATTAATCTCAAGAGTTATCATATAAATGACTTAACTCAATTAGTTTTGCTTTTGAGTAGTGGAATTATTGGTATTGGATTTATTCTAGTTTCTTACTTCTTGGCAGTGACTTGGATTTAGAAAACTAAAATGTTTATAGTTTATATTTTGGGAATATAGCACTCCTGTTTGATTGTGTGAAAACAATCGCTATAACTCGAAAAAGCTGATTCCCTACTCCCTACTTTCTGCCTATCACACTTCGCGCACCACCCAAAGCAGCCTTAATTTATTTAATTTTTACTCAAACTATTATTAAATATAGGGCAAATAAGTAAACTAAATCTAAAATATAAACCTTAGTTGCCAAATCATTGCAGTACTAAACTTCATCCTATGACATCCGATCAACCCTCTGAGCAACTTGTATCTGAATCTACTGCTAATGAAGCGTTCGACGTAGAGCAACAAGATATGGCAAATCCTTTATTTCCCATCGTTGGCATTGCCGCCTCTGCGGGTGGATTAGAGGCATTTACGGAGGTACTCAAGCATTTGCTTACCGATACAGGGATGGCATTTGTGCTGATTCAACACTTAGACCCTAACCACAAGAGTCTATTGAGCGAGATTCTGGCAAGAACAACTAAAATGCCCGTCACTGAAGTGCAAGATGGCGTGACTGTAGAACCTAACAAGGTCTACATTATTCCGCCTAACACTAAGATGATGTTGTCTGCTGGAGTGTTGCAACTCACGCCGCGAGAGAAAGTTCATGGTAAATATATGCCTGCTGATGCGTTCTTTACTTCATTGGCAGCAGATCGAGGAAATAAAGCGATCGCAGTTGTTCTATCTGGAGCGGATGGAGACGGTTCGCTAGGACTGAAGGCAATCAAGGCGGCTGGGGGCGTGACTTTTGCTCAGTGTGAAGACACGGCAAGATTCGATAGTATGCCCAATACTGCTGTTGCCACCGGGAATGTTGATTTTATTCTACCGCCGCAAAAAATCGCCGAGGAACTGGTAAACCTCAGTCGCAATCCTTTTATTTCTAACTCTTTGCCACCGATCGCAATTGAGAAGTTGCCCGAACAGGGGGATGCACTGGCGACTATATTTGTGTTATTGCGATCGCAAACTGGCGTTGACTTCAGCCATTACAAGCCCAATACCCTCGATCGCCGAATCCAGCGCCGAATGCTGTTGTATAAACTAGAACGCTTGGAGGATTATGCCGAGTATTTGCAAAAGAATCCGGGTGAAGTCAAGGCGCTCTATGAAGAAATTCTGATCCATGTAACCCATTTTTTCCGCGATTCCGAAGCATTTCAACTCTTGAAAGAGCAAGTCTTTCCTACCATCATTCAAAACAAATCAGCAGAGTTGCCGATTCGGATTTGGGTAGCTGGGTGTTCGACGGGCGAAGAAGTGTATTCCATCGCCATCTCCTTGCTGGAGTTTTTGTCGAATAAAGTAACCTCGCCGCCGATCCAAATTTTTGCCACAGACATCAGCGAGATAGCGATTGACAAAGCGAGAACGGGTATTTATGCAGAGAATCAAATGGTGGAAGTCTCACCAGAGAGCCGCCGCCGATTTTTTCATGCCCTTGAGGGCGGTGGATATCAAATTAGCAAAGCTGTGCGCGAACTATGTGTGTTTGCTAGGCAAGACTTGGGCAGCGATCCCCCTTTTTCTAACTTAGATTTAGTTAGCTGCCGGAATGTACTGATTTACTTGGACGAAACGTTGCAAAAACGGATATTGCCCATCTTTCATTACAGTCTCAATCCAACTGGCTTCTTGCTGCTAGGGACTTCAGAAAGCACAGGTAAATATTCGGACTTGTTTACTCTAATTGACAAAAAGTATAAAATTTATGCCAAAAAGCTAACTGCAATTCGTCCAACTTTTTCATTTATTACCAGCAATTATCCGATAGTAAAAGTGGACGAACCAAAGCCGATTAATGAGAATTCATCGGATGAGTTTGATTTAGAGAGAAAAACTGACCAACTGATCTTGAATCACTATGCCCCAGTGGGTGTAGTAATCAACAACAAGATGGAGGTGCTGCAACTTCGGGGAGAAATCGATCTCTACCTCAAACTTTCACCTGGAAAACCGAGTCTCAACTTATTTAAAATGGTGCGTCAAGGCTTGCTCATGGAGCTACGCGCCACAATTTATCAGGCACAACGGCAAAAAATTCTAGTTAGAAAGGAAGGATTACAAATTGAACAGGGCAATCTTTCAAAAATCATCAATCTTGAGGTGATTCCATTCAAGCCTTCGACCGACGAAGAATTCTACTTTTTGATTTTATTTGAAGAAGCCCCACCCACGGTTAACAATCTCAGCACGGTAAATCCTGAGAGCCAAGAGCAGCCAGACTTAGAGCGAGAGATTGTTCGGCTAAGACTTAAACTCGCAAACGCCAATCAAGAACGGGCTGCAACTCAAGAGTATCTGCAAGCGGTGATCCAAGAGCAGGAGCATATCAATCAAGACCTGAAAGTTGCCAATGAAGAAATCCTCTCTAGTAATGAAGAGTTGCAAAGCACCAATGAGGAGCTAGAAACTGCCAAAGAAGAGATTCAGGCAACCAACGAAGAACTCAACACCACTAATGAAGAACTTCGTAGTCGAAATCTAGAATTACACCAAGTTAACAACGATCTCACAAATTTACTTGCCAGTATTAATATTCCCATTTTGATATTGACTTCGGACTTACGCGTTCGACGTTTTACGCCAATGGCACAGCGACTTTTCAATTTAATTCCCGCCGATGCTGGACGACCTTTAAGCGATATCAGAGCGAATCTTGATGTTCCTGAGTTAGAAACTCTAATTTTGGAGGTACTTGACACACTTAGCATCAAAGAATTAGAAGTCCAAACTCTGGGGGGACATTGGTACAATCTCCGCATCCGTCCTTATCGCACCACAGAAAACCAGATTGACGGTGTAGTGTTGGTGTTAATAGATATTGATGTTCTTAAACGCAGTGCCGCAACCTTAGAACAAGCCAGAAATTACGCTGAAGCGATTGTGGAGACGGTACAAGTGCCGTTAATCGTCCTTGATTCTGATTTGCGGGTGAACAAAGCCAATCGCTCGTTTTATGAAACATTTCAGGTTTCACCATCAGAGACAGCGCAATCTCTGATTTTTGAACTAGGGAACGGTCAATGGAACCTGCCCGAACTGCGATCGCTCTTAGAAGACCTTCTTGCCAACGATACCAGTATTGAAAACTGGGAGGTAGAGCATCGTTTTGAGCGGATTGGGCAGAAAACCATGCTGATCAATGGCTGGAAAATTATTCAACAGGGAGATGCCCAAAGGATTTTGCTGGCCATTGAAGATATTAGCGATCGCAAACAGTTTGAATTAGAACGATCTAAGCTTCTAGGACAAGAGCAGTCAGCTCGTCAACAGGCGGAAATTGCCAACCGAGCTAAAGATGAATTCCTGTCGAACCTTTCTCATGAACTTCGTAACCCGCTCAATATTATACTGGGCTGGGCACAACTTTTCCGTAACCGCGATTTAGATTCTTCAGCAGTCACTCGTGCCTGGGAAGTGGTGGAGCGGAGTGCTAAAGTGCAAGCTCAGTTAATTGATGATATGCTGGATGTCTCACGGATTACGAGTGGAAAGCTTCATTTAAACACTCGTCTAATCGATCTAGTTTCAGTAGTGGATGTCGCCATTGAGTCTGTCCAATTGTCCGCAGAGGCGAAAAGCATTCAAATTATTTCACAGTTGAACCCGGCGACAGTTGTCGGAGATTTTGATCGCTTACAGCAAGTTCTGTGGAATTTACTTTCTAACGCGATTAAGTTCACTCCAGCCGAGGGGCGAGTGGGAATTATGCTTGAAGCTGTATATACTCATGCTGAAATTCGAGTCAGCGACACAGGAATTGGCATCTCAGCAGACTTGCTGCCTTATGTTTTTGATCGCTTCCGCCAAGGAGATTCCAGCAGCAGCAAAACAACTCAGGGACTTGGATTAGGCTTGTCAATCGTCCGTCATCTTGTAGAACTTCACGGTGGAACAGTTCAAGCGCAAAGTGCAGGCGAGGGACTAGGAACCACGATCATTGTCAGGTTGCCTCTGCGCTCAATGCCGCCGGAAATTACACCGCCAACTTATTTAGAGCCGGTCATTTTATCAGAGACTCAGCACACATTAAATGGTAAAAATCCACCCCTTACCCTTGAAGGATTATGTATCTTGGCTGTAGACGATCAAGCGGATAGCCGCGACTTAATCAAGTCGATGTTAGAAAATTTCCGGGCTGAAGTAGTGGTTGTGACATCAGCAAGGGAAGCGATCGCTGCTTTAGCTGAATCTCCTGGCAAATATGATGTGCTTTTAGCAGATATTGGGATGCCAGATGAGGATGGTTACTCCCTAATTCGTCAGGTGAGAGCGCTTGAAGCTGAAGCTGAGAGACAAATTCCAGCAGTAGCAATCACTGCCTATGCCACTGAACAAGAGCGGCAAAGGGCAATTGATGCTGGTTTCCAAATGCATCTAGCTAAACCGATGCAACTGACTCAATTGATATTGATGATTGCAAATTTGACTGGACGAGTCACAGATAATTCGTAATGGGCTACGCCCCGCTACGCTAACGTAATTCGTAATTGAGGTACAGAGCAACTAATTTTAACGTGAGTTCGATGAACCTCTCTCTCCCAGCCTCCCTTTCCGTTTCGGAAAGAGCAACGAAAAATTCAGCTTTTTGCTTCCCTCTGCGTGTCGGAGAGGTCAAATAAGACTTGTCGAACTCACGTTAATTTTAATTATGAAAAAGTAAAAAATGCGCGGTGTCCAGATCCCCGACTTCTCAAAGAAGTCGGGGATTTAATTTTTCATGAATGATTTAGGATTGCCATATCAAATGTTTGAATAAACGTTTGAATTACGTATAAATTGTATAATCTCTACCTAAAACATTCAAAAGTTATAGATGATGTTTAATATCTTTACTTAAAAAGGTACAAAACATATTTAATTTATTTTATTAAAACAGAAAGTATCAACTATAAATCGAAGAGTTTTACACATGACTGCAACCTTCATGAAGAGGCCTAACTTTCGCAATACGCAATGGGTGAGCTTTGTTGGTGGAGAAGGGATTGTACGCAGCTACACACCTGAATCTGGCACATGGACGTATCTTATTGAGATGGCATTAGGGCTAGAGCCTGACTTTGGCAGAGTTGGTGCAGAGACCATGATACTCCTCACTGAGGCAGATTTGCGGACGACATAATCAGGCTTTTAACAAGGCTACAACCTAGTATTGCTCTCATCCGTTGGCTGACTTAGTAGAGTTTTATGTAAGTAGGAAGGCTAAATTAAAGCTCACCTAGATTGCTGGGTTTCGCCTCCGCTCAACCCTCGTTTTCTTAGGGATCGAGCATTGAGCTTTCGCGGAGCGTCTCGCAGAGAATTTGGAATGCGTCTTACAAATAATTGCAACTTCCTACTTAAAAGCCGACGCATTAACAATGTCAGCCAACGCATAATCAATCCTGATCTTGCTTTTTTATTACTTTTTCAGCAAGCCCTAAATATGTTCTTAAAGTTTTGAAACTTTTAACAGCCGAGTCGCTACGTGTCATATCTTGTTAAGGAATATCATGAGACAACTTGTTATTGCTGAACGCATAAGCCTTATTGGTCATATCGTGTCAATGATATTTGGATTGGTAGGGATATTACTGGTTGTACCTAATGCCCAAGTAATTTTCGACTTATCTGAAGTTGGACAAACTGCTATGCAATGGAGTATGGCAGGAGGCGGTGTAGTTTATATGATTTTAGGTGCAGTAGGTGTTTTCTTGTATGCCATGCGAACTTTGGGTTTAAGTCGCGCTTTGGCATTTCTGTTGCCATCTGTATTTATTTCTCTAGGTAGTGAATTACTAGGAACCAGTACTGGCTTTCCATTTGGTCATTATAGTTACCTAAGCGGTTTAGGTTATAAAATTGCGGGTTTAGTCCCATTTACAATTCCCTTGTCGTGGTTTTATTTGGGATTTGTTTCTTACCTACTGGCACGTGCAGGTTTAGAAGTGGACAAAAAGCCCAACTTGTTGCGTCATATAAGTGCGATCGCTTTGGGTGCTTTATTACTAACCTCCTGGGATTTTGTTCTTGATCCCGCAATGAGTCAAACTTCTCTACCCTTTTGGTATTGGCAACAACCAGGCCCCTTCTTTGGAATGCCTTACCAAAATTTTGCGGGGTGGCTAGGTACTAGCTCAATATTTATGAGTGTGACTGCACTGTTGTGGAGAAACAATCCAATTAACCAGGAGCGATACCTCCAGTCGGCTTTGCCAACGCAACTTAATATACCTTTTGCAGTTTATTTAAGTAACTTTGGTTTCGCTACAGTCATGAGCTTAACAGCCGGATTCTTTGTACCCGTGTTGTTAGGCTTATTCCTGGGTGTCACTCCCGCAGTGCTGCTGTGGTTGAAAGGCTCATCTACACCTGTCCAAGTTCTCATTGAACCACCAGAAATCTCTGTAGCTAGAATCAATGTTGCAGCGAAATGAAAGGGCATTGGGCATTAGGAGTGCTGAGTGCTGAGTTAGGAGTTTTGTTTACCCTCTTGTCCCCTCATCTCCCCCACTCCCCCTGCTCCCTGCTCCTGCCCCCTGCCATTCCTGCTTGGAGAGTTCTTTATCTCGGCAACAACAAACTAGCTTCAATCTTCTGACGCACAACATCTGTAATCTCACAGTTGCTATTAAGGCAATCGATAAGCAACTGATTAGCATCGTAATATTGTTGTAATACTTGTTCTTGCTGTGGGCTGAAGTGCCATTCATCCTGAATGTTTCGATGCTTGGCGATCGCAGTTTTTAACTGTTCCATCCAAGCAAGATAAGTTGTTTGCCACCATGTCTGAATTCTTTCTCTACTTTGTTCTGGATCGGGCAGTAGGTCTTTAAATTGTTGTAAAGCTTGATGTAAGCCAGCATCTTGAACAATTACCAAAGCACTACTCAGAGCATCGTTGCACTCATAGACATCGGCAAAATTAGATTCGCATTCCATTACTAAGTTATCTAATGCCGCATCCAAAAAAATATCTCGCTCGAAGATGCAGACCAGGGCAAAGTACGGGGTAAGGTGAGGAGTCTTAGCCAAGGCAAGATAAAATACCCGAATTGCAGCAGACTCAGGAGCAGCAAAAGACTTTTGACTTGTCCAAGTTAAAAATTTTTGCAAATATGGATCTTGAGTCGCTAGTGCATCAACTTCTTGCTTCATCAACAGTATCAAAAAATCTGCACTCCGCAGCATAGCAACCGTTAACAAAAAGATTTCACGCCATCTAGGTTCAGTAATATGAGTTACTAGATGTTCTAACGGTTGTTCTAATGCTTGTAAATTATAACTGGCAACGATTTTTCGAGCAGTCAAGTATTCTTGAAACGTCAAATAAGAGAAAGAGAAAATCCCCCGTACTCGTTCTGCTAGTAATCCATGTTGCAACTCTATCGCCTGAAGTACCCCTTCACTATCTAATTCCAATTCTTCTGGTTCTGTGGAAGCATTCGGCAAATCACTGATATAATCACTAATGTATTGCTCAACAATGCGTTGTTCAAAAAAGTAATTACCCTGCTCAAATGTCGCACTAGCAACCTGACTCAGCAACTTAAGTTTTTGTGGTAATGAAAAACCTTCATACACTTCATCCCGCTCAATTGCTTTAGTTTCGTCCCATTTACCCAGCAGCAGGTCTAAACACTGCTTATAAAACGCAGCTTTTTGGGTTGGGAATTTGTTCTGGTGATGAAAAACCCAGCAGGCGAGATGCAAAAACAAGGGAGTGATAGCAAGTCTCCGAAATTGTAGATTTTCGGGCAAATCTAGTTTCTTAATAAACTCAAATGCCTGTTCTTGTTTATTTGGGATGTTCGTTTTCGTAACTGCTGTAAACCACTTCTGAGCAAAAGCAACAATTTGATCTTGACTAAAAGGGGCAATTTCAACATCTGTAAAGCGTCTGAGGTTGAAAGCTTTAGCTGCCGTGCGGCAGGTGACGACAAACATATTCTTTTGATACTTTTCAGATAGTCTGCGAATCTCATTGACGACACCAATGCTCTGTTGATGGAGTACTTCATCTAATCCATCCAGCAACAGCAACACTTTGCCCTCCAACAACAAAGTTTCCACCACAGATGGATCTGAAATTCCACAGGTGAGGAACTCTTTGGAAATATAGTTGAGTAAATGGAACTCTCCTACAACTCTCGTTTCGTCGGCAAAATCTCTTAAGGTGACGAAAATAGGAACCCGATTTGCAGCAAATCTCCCTCGGTTGCATTGAATCGCCAGATGTTGTAGAAAAGTGGTTTTACCTGCTCCCGGTTTACCCAAAACCCGCAGCTTTGAGTAAGTTTGAACTGCCGCGATCCCCGCCATTTGTGTCTGGGATATTTCACCTAAACCAAAGCGATCGAATTCTTTTGATGTAAAGTTTTGTAAGTCAGCAAACTCTAACCACTGAAGGCTCGCAATCTCCTCAAAAATGTTGACATCAATATAAATGTCGTCGATTCTAACCGGGCGAGTAACATCTAATAATTGCAAAGTGCCACACTGGTTTTGAATTTTGTCGAAGCGTTGCGATCGCACTTGTTGTACTAGAGCATCAATATCCAAAAATTCAGTAGCACCAAGTTCTTTTGATTCAAGGAATTGTTCTGGAGGATTAGCCGCAATCTCTCGCCAATTCAACGACAACACAGAACAAATTTCTATAAAGATATACCGATCAACGGGACGTCCAGTAAAAAACCGCCAAATTGGTTGGCGAGTTTTTAAGTTGACTTCAAAAGCCAAATTGTCTTGTGTCCACCCTTTATGAGCAAACGCTTTTTTGGCTTGTTCAATCCCGGTGAGTGATGCTTCGAGCGATCGCTTTACCATAGAAGCTTACACATATCAAAGAAGAATTATTCAATTTGACATTATTGCAACATAGAGTTTCGGAACTACTTAGAAAGTAAGTTAGCTATTTTTAAATACTAATGATTTCATTTAAAGCATCTTCAGCCAATATGTTATGATTAGATTATTTTCAGTAGAATTTGAAGAATGAAAGTATGTTTTATGAATTTATGTTTAAAGTCATAGTAAGTTTTTTTTATATCTAGTAACTGTAGTGCTGCGGCAAGTTTAAACTTTATGTACGATTAAGTACTTATAATAACTATTGTAGCACCTCTGTAGACTTGTCTATAAAATCCATAAAGTTAGCTTGTTATATTTAATATTTAAATAACTTATAGCATTTCCTAAGCAGCAAAGTTACGCCCAAATCTTTTTTACCAAGGTTAGTACCTTTGAAAACGTATCTAACTAGGTACGGAACTGCTATAGCTTAAGAAGCAAAGAGTAAAAAGATAATCCCCCATAAATAAATTTAGGGAATTTGACCAGGATGTATTGTTTTACAGGCGGGATAATTCTTTTCACCATCAGCATTAAAGATTGACAAGATTGCAAGTGTTGTTATGCTTTCAGTTTGAAATTCTTTGCCTCAAATTATGCCTCTATCATTCTCCTCCTGTCCCCACACAAAGTTAACATAATCTCAGGTCGTCTCGTGGATACTGAAAATGATTGACCCCTACGACTTTGAAGATGATGACTTTGATTTTGAGGATGAAGATTTCTTGAAAATAAAACCCATCAGCCAAATGAGCGAAGGGGAAAAGCTACAGCGATTTAAGCGGTTCTTCGATAGCAGCAGCCGTGCGATGTTGCAAGACTGTCTATTTCGCATCATCAATTACGAAGATGGTACAGGCACGTTAGAAATTCTTTGCCCTAATGAAGTTGTAAGACAACGCCTTTCTAAGAAAAAGCGCAAAATTACCAACAATATCAATACCTGCTGGAGCCATATCAGATGGTTTTCGCTATGCGTTCAACAAGATAATGAGTTGGATTGCCAGAAGTTTACCCGTAACGGCGATTTGGTGACATCTTAGCTGGGAATGGGGAATGGGGAATGGGGAATGGGGAATGGGGAATTAAGAAAGTGTTTTCCCAATATTTAATGACGAATGACAAATGACTAATAACAAATGACTAAAAAACAAAAATTTCCTTACCTAGTTGGTTCTAAGTGGACGGCACAGCAAAAAGTTGATGGCTGGCGGCACTTCCAAGTTGTCAACCGAAAAAACCAAGCTCAGTGGGTTTACGCCGAAATGGTTGCTGCTTGCGATCCGAAAGTCCGTTTTTGGATAAATGCCAAATTATTACAAGATAACTCCCAGTGGCAACCTGGCTGGCAAACATTACAGGAAATCCACGGACTTGAAACTGAGGTGTCTTAAATTAGCCCGCTCCCAGTCTTTGGCTGGGAATAACGATTAAGAGGGCTGCCGCCTACTAAATTTGGCAAATTAATAATTTTTTACAAAACTACGGTAACTCACTCTCAAGCAGCAATTAAATTGTTGAGACTACCGACTGATAACTGGCAATTTATCTGCGATAACTTCTCTACAAGACGCTACGCGTAGCTTGCTTCCCCTATAGAGTACGGTGAGCTACGCTAACGCAAATTTCAGCAATATTTCCAGCATCATGCTGCATATACCTCTGTTTGCCCTTGCACCTGTGCCTCAATCCCCTGAAAACACGTTGCACGAACATCAGCTAATTCTATGAAAACCATTTAAAAAAGCCAATTTCAGCTTTTTGTCTTTTGTAACTATTTTTATAAAAATAAATAATAAAAACTTTTTATACGTGAATTTTAGAGCCAAATAACACTTTTTAGCTGATAAAAATTAAAATACCCACAATTAAGTTCTAATTCATCGGATAAAAACGTTTTATAAATTAAGAGCGACTTTCTTTTCTATGTAATTTGCCCAATAATGACATCAACAGACCTCACGCATCGCCATCTCAGGAAAGGTGAAGGCAAATGTTTGAGCCACAAGTTTGACAAGAAGCTATAAGAGGGAAACAACAGTGAAACTAGCAGTCTACGGAAAAGGTGGTATCGGTAAATCCACAACTAGCTGTAATATATCCGTCGCCCTAGCTAAACGTGGCAAGAAAGTGCTGCAAATTGGCTGCGACCCAAAACATGACAGCACCTTCACCCTGACTGGGTTTTTGATTCCCACAATTATCGACACTCTCCAAGAAAAGGATTATCACTACGAAGATGTCTGGCCGGAAGATGTAATTTATAAAGGCTATGGCGGTGTGGATTGCGTAGAAGCTGGTGGCCCACCTGCGGGTGCTGGATGTGGCGGCTACGTCGTTGGTGAAACCGTAAAATTACTTAAAGAACTCAATGCCTTTGATGAGTACGATGTAATTCTTTTTGACGTTCTGGGTGACGTAGTTTGCGGTGGTTTTGCAGCACCACTCAACTATGCAGATTACTGCCTGATTGTTACAGACAACGGCTTTGATGCTCTGTTTGCGGCTAATCGGATTGCTGCTTCAGTCCGCGAAAAAGCCCGAACTCACCCACTACGTCTAGCTGGGTTGATTGGCAATCGCACCTCCAAGCGCGACTTGATTGAAAAATATATAGAAGCTGTGCCCATGCCAGTTTTAGAAGTTTTACCTTTGATTGAAGATATCCGTGTTTCCCGTGTGAAAGGTAAAACTTTGTTTGAGATGGCAGAGCAAGATCCTTCCCTAGACTACGTTTGCGACTACTATCTCAACATCGCCGATCAAATTCTAGCGCGTCCCGAAGGTGTTGTACCTAACGACACACCAGATCGGGAGTTGTT
Source organism: Nostoc sp. (assembly GCF_036917775.1). Lineage (GTDB taxonomy): Bacteria > Cyanobacteriota > Cyanobacteriia > Cyanobacteriales > Nostocaceae > Nostoc. The sequence goes on along the minus strand of NZ_JBALEQ010000083.1, from coordinate 217,285 downwards.
CTCTTTGTTATCCGATTTTTATCTAAATCCGGGTAAACCCCAGGTTCCTAATTCAGAAGAGGAACTAGACTTGATGATTGTATAAATCACCAAGTTCTCAGGATGGGGGACAATAATATGGCTTTCTTTCACAGCTTTACGGATTCAATAAAACAAAAGTGGTTGCAATTTTTCCAGAATAATCGAGACTGGATTACCCTGCACATGGAAGTGGAATCAGTGTACACCCCTGATGGCGGGAAGCGACCACCTTCTTACCTCATCCTGGGAGTTCTTAACGCCCTAGAGCCAAAGCTAGCGCAGTTAATGTTGCCCTTTGCCAAACTTAATCCTGATGCCGATACCCTGATTGAGGTGCTGGATTTACATTTTGATCCAGATTTAGTTCTCGGTAATCGCTTTGTCGGCAACCCAGAAGTGGAGAGATTCGTAGAAGAAGCAGCAGATGTCATTGACGAAAAGCCTGAAGAAGAAACATTCACGCATTCTCATACAAATGGCTTTGCAGCAGTGGCAGTAGTTGAAGAGTTCGCAATGGTGGATTCTGATGAGCAAAGTCTGGAAATCAGCGCGTTGGAAGAAACCGAAAATGGCTTTGGCGATATTTCCTTATCCAACGAACACGCTTTAAAAGATGAGTCTCTCGAAACCTCTAATTTAGAAGCAGATGAGTTTGGGGAAATTGCTTTCGATACAGATGCAACAGCTGTAATGGAAGTAAAGCTGGATGATGAAGTGCTTGAAGATAATCCACTAGATGAGAATGCGTTTAAAGACGTGTTATCAGATGTCTGGGGTGATGAAACAGCTTTGCAAAAGGCTGAAGAAAATAACGATTTTTTGGGGGAAGAACTGCCAGCAGGCGTTTTTGATGAATCAGAAATTGCCCGTCTCTTCCCCAACGCTTAATTATTGCCGTTCTTCGCAATTTTAAGTTTTAGATTTGGGGTTTTGGATGAGGAATTAGGGAAATTGTCGTTAGACAGAGGATACTTTTGTTGTCCCAGCCTCCAATCCAAAATTATCAATCTAAAATCTGAAATTGGTTGAACTGCCATTAAATATCAAGGGGAGAAAAAACCAAAATGACTGTCGCTCAACAACCAGAAGCTTTAAGCTTTGAATGTGAAACCGGGAATTATCATACCTTTTGCCCAATTAGCTGCGTGGCGTGGTTATACCAAAAAATTGAAGATAGCTTCTTTTTGGTGATTGGGACAAAAACTTGTGGCTACTTCCTGCAAAATGCGATGGGGGTGATGATTTTTGCTGAACCCCGCTATGCAATGGCAGAGTTGGAAGAGGGCGATATTTCGGCACAACTGAGTGATTATGAAGAGTTAAAACGGTTGTGCTTGCAGATTAAACGCGATCGCAATCCTAGTGTAATTGTCTGGATTGGCACTTGCACTACAGAAATTATCAAAACAGATTTGGAAGGCTTGGCACCGAAGCTGGAATCTGAAATTGGGATTCCCATCGTTGTAGCGCGCGCAAATGGTCTAGATTACGCCTTTACCCAAGGGGAAGACACCGTGTTAGCTGCAATGGCTAACCGTTGCCCTGATAAGGCTCCTGTGGCGGAAACAGAGAAGAGTGAACGGAATGCGATCGCTAAATTGCTCAACTTTGGTAAGAAGAAAGAAGATGTCGCCCAAGATGAATCTGAGTACGTAGATCATCCACCCTTAGTTCTCTTTGGCTCCCTTCCCGACCCCGTAGTTACTCAGTTAACCTTGGAACTGAAGAAACAAGGCATCAAAGTTTCCGGCTGGCTACCCGCGAAGCGCTTCACAGAATTGCCAGTTTTGGAAGAAGGGTATTATGTAGCTGGTGTCAACCCCTTCCTCAGCCGCACAGCTACAACCTTAATGCGCCGCCGCAAGTGTAAACTCATTGGCGCACCTTTCCCCATTGGCCCCGATGGTACCCGCGCTTGGATTGAGAAAATCTGCTCGGTGTTCGGTATTACTCCCAAGGGTTTGGATGAACGGGAAGCACAAATTTGGGCAGGGTTGGAAGATTACGTGAAACTGATTCGTGGTAAGTCTGTATTCTTCATGGGTGATAACTTGTTGGAAATTTCCCAAGCAAGATTCTTAATCCGTTGTGGAATGACTGTTCACGAAATCGGCATTCCTTACATGGATAAGCGCTATCAAGCTGCTGAGTTGGCATTACTGGAGAAAACTTGCCAGGAAATGAATTCACCCCTGCCAAGGATTGTGGAGAAGCCGGATAATTACAATCAACTTCAACGGATTTATGAGTTGAAACCAGACTTGGTAATTACTGGTATGGCTCACGCTAACCCATTGGAAGCACGCGGTATTAATACAAAATGGTCGGTGGAGTTCACTTTTGCTCAAATTCACGGCTTTACGAATGCGCGTGACATGTTAGAGTTGGTGACTCGTCCGTTGCGTCGGAATAATAATTTGAAAGATTTGGGTTGGGATAAGTTGGTGAGAGAAGAAGCGAAGATTTAGATTTGGGTTTGGATTTAGCAACAGCATATAATTAAGGCGAACTTTTTGGGTTCGCCTTTTTTGTCTCACAAAGGCGCAAAAGAAGAGCGCTTAAAAATAGTTATAATCAGGTGGATATCGCTAAATCATAACTTAGAGAAAATTTAACCATTAGAGTTAATTATGCTTAAGCTCAATCCACAAAAGCTACCATTTTTAGAGTCTATTGGTTGGCAGCTAAAAAATGTATATGAAATGAGTGAGAAAGAAATTGTTCAATTGTATCAACGCAATTGGCATCATCAAACTACCTTCAAAAATTTAAAACAAGAAGAAAAAGATTTTGTTCATTATTTAGCAAAAAAATATAACTCCTGGATATTAACGGATTTTGAAATGTTTCATGTCGATCATCATAATAATATACTTAAAATCCTTAATGCTTTCAATCCAGAAGTTTTAAAAAAAGCTTCTGCATACTTTGGCGGTGGTACACTCTTGGCGTTAGAATATGATGAATACAGACTTAGTAAAGATATTGATTTCCTCTTCCCTTATGGAACTGAAAATTACAGATATTTAAGAAATTTGATTTGCGATGAAGGAATTGTAGCATTATTTCAAAGTACAATAGATATCGAATTAGGTGACAGTACAATAAATCAATATGGTATTCGTTTCCTTGTTGTAGTCAATGAAACAACTATTAAAGTAGAAATTGTAGCCAATGGGATTTTTACTTTAGACTCTCCTGTTTATCCGAAATGGACAAAAATACCTTGTCTGAGTATAAGCGATAGATTTACATCAAAACTAATGGCTAATGCTGACCGATGGAACGATTCAAGTACACAATCTAGAGATTTGATTGACTTAGCAATATTGCGTGTAAATAACGAAATTCCCGCACAGGCAATTGCTAAAGCTGAAGAAAGCTACGAAGTAAAAAAGCCATTAATTAAAGCCATCACTAATTTTACTGAAAAAGAAAAATATAGAGATAAATGTTTTCAGGAATTAAACATACCTGAAGAAAAATTTCCAATAATAATGGATGGAATAAATTTGCTTATTATTGACTTTCTTGACCTTGATTAATTTATATTTAATTCTGTAATTAGTTCAGATATAAGGCTGTAACTCTAAAGGTTTGGATGGAATTATATACATTAATTCTGCACCGTCTGGTTTAATTTCTGTAGACGGAGTTAATTTAAGCCAGTCATGAAAGCTGATTCCTAGTTGGGATATTGCTTGCAATTCTGTTTGGTAAGATTCAAAACGGCGATTGGTTTCAATCATAGATTCCATTACTTCAAATGTTTGGGGAAGACGTTTGTAAGCTTCTTGCTTCAAATCATCCTGACTCGGCCCGAACCAACCTGCTTGAACCTCAACGCGAGTTAAAATTGCCGCCGGCAGTGAATCTAACCATTTGTTAGGGTCTTGGGCCATTTTAAACAAATTCTCTCGTTGCAAATCAAACACAGCATTTTCATCTAAAGTTGGGTCAATCCATTGGTAAATTCGTGTTAGTCTTCGCAAATCAATCTGACCTTGGAACTGAGGTTGTAAATATGCTCCTGGGTTAGAAGTGAGCAAAAGGTCAACATATTTTTGAATTCGAGAACGGATAACTCTAGCTCCTTCTTGGAACCGACGAAGTGCTGTATCGTGTTCCTCTAATTCTAAATAACAACGTGCTTCAGCTAGGTAAGCTAAAGATAAAGTTAGTAAATACTCATCAGCAATTTGGCTTTTTTGCTGAATTTCAATATCTGTATATTCAGTATAAATATGCTCTGCTTCTAAGAAACGATTAATAGCTTGTAAAGCGCTGCTTCTACGATTTTCAGGTTTGGTCATCGTAAAGGCATTAATTGCTAACTCAATTGCAGCACGAAAATTAGCATAGAAACTAAGGTCTATTTTGCGGTTGACTTTGTTCAATAGTTCTTCCGCTTGTTTTAGACGTTTTTCTAGCTCATTGAGACGCTGTGCTATTACAGCAAACCCCATTACTGAAACACCTAGATTAAGTACGCTAGCAGCAGTAGTTACTTGCAAAAAACCTTGAGTTAATTGCAGATTCTGCCCAATTTCCCCTAACTGATTTTCAATCCCACCTAAACGCCCGTTTACATCCGCGAAGCCTTTTCCTGAAATGGCCGCATTAGCTACTGTTCCAATCAGATTTACTCCTGAAACAGCTATGTTACCCAAACTTGTTTGTTCAACTCCACCCAAGCGTCGACTGACATCAGCTAATCCTTGTCTTGTAGTAGCAGCATTTGCCCCAGAAGCAACGAGATGTGCACCGGAGAAAACAAGGTTGAGTAAATTGTTCGGGGAAGAACTTGGTGCTGGAAGTGGAAAATTATTGGCTTCCCTCAACCAGGTAACAATATGTTTGCTCACTGGTTCTATAATTACACCCCCAACCCTTTCTAAAGTCCCATCTTGCAGTCCTTTAACAATCCAAGTAGCAAGTGAAAAGGTTACTGTCAATGGTATAGTCATAATCTCTCTTAATTAATAAAGTATTTACACTTTACTCAGTATTCCCCCATTGATATGTTGTCTAACAATTCAGCTAATACTAATGCGAGTTCTATTCTGTCTAATAGCGATCGCTCTTTTTAACCAGAAGATGCAGAGCGATCGCAGATACAATCATAAGTAAAACGCAATCTGGTAGAAAATGGCTGAAATTATTGTCAAAAGCCTTAAAGGTGACTGTTGAATGCGGCTTGAAACCAGCCCTTAACTAACAGCAAAATCTGTATATTTACGCACAGAAGGTAACTGGAAACCTAAAACAATATCTTCTTTTGGGACACCTAAATCAACCAATTCATTAGCAATGCCTACCTCTGTTCCATCTTGCTGAATCCAGATTTTCTCGTCAATAATATCTAGATGGAGAACAGGCCCATATATACGGTCTTGCTCATGCCAACCTACATAAACTAATTGATAATGATCGTGTTCTGTATCATAAATTGTCTGTGCTTGAATGCGATTATCCCAAACAATACTAGCGTGTTGTTGAAGCAAATTCTTAATATATTGTCGATATTCGTTTAGCTTTGCCATTGGTCTATTGCCTCCTGTTCAATATTATAAATTAGTAAACAGAGTTGATTAGCTTGAATGACAGATTGAATAAATGGAAGTAGAAAAAATTCATTGTAAACAGTACTAGGAACGGCTAAATATAAAGTGCGATTGGCTTCTTTTTTTTGTAAAGCAATTCGGTAAATGATAAATTGCCCTAATGCAGCATAAAGTTCTGTGATTTTTGATGGACTTAGAAAACTTTTAATTTCAACAGCTATTTTTTGTCCTTGTTTTTCGGCTGCAATAACTTTTTCTGCTCCTAAATCAATATATAGCTCAAGGGTTCCCGCCTGGAGAGTATAAGGATCATGAGTGATTAACCACCCTTCTTTCTCAAGTGCTGTTTTGACAACTGTATGAAAGGCATCTTTAGCAGACACAGGTTTAATTCCAATTTCTGGCGGTGTTTGATTTGAGAATTTATATTTCAAGAATACATTGACAACCTAGCGAAACAACAATTTGAAGTGTGCTTCTTTAAGAATGAGCAAAAGTCCTTCAGAAAATATCATTCACAGCGCCGAACGATCATCTATTTTTCCTATCTTCAATGCCCCATGCCCAATCCCCAATACCCTAATTGCATACTTTGATGCGATCGGAAGTAGCCACACCAACCTAAAGAACTACCCCTAGCAGGTTAAACTAGGTCTGGTAACAACTGCTCCACCGTTCCTTATGAGGCTTTTATGGGAGCTAACCTCAAACAAATTGCCAACTATTTAGACAACCTTGGTTGGGACTACCGTTTTGATGATGAAGAAGACCGGATAATAACAGGTGTAGAAGCTGATAACCTAGAAGATTTTCTGATAGTTGTCCAGTTGGATGAAGAGGGAAAATTTTTTCGGGTATTTGCCCCTCAAGTTCTGTCAGGAATTCAAGACCACCCTTACAAGGGAGTTATCTTACAGACGATGCTTGCCATTTCCTGGGAAACCAAAATGTTGCAATGGGAGTATGACCCGTCTGATGGTGAAATTCGTGCCATTATTGAGTTTCCTCTAGAAGACTCAATTCTCACAGAAAAGCAATTTCACCGTTGTCTGAGTGGGTTAATTCAGATTGTAGATGGCATAGCCATACCTCGCCTCAAAGAAGTGATGGCAACGGGTCTTGATCCGGGGAATATAGAACTTGGCGAAAGACTGTTACTCACTATCCAAGAAGAAGCTCCAGGATTGCTAGATTTGCTAGAAAAGGCAATGGAGGCACGGAAAAAGCGAGGAAGTTTTCCCAAGGAGTGAGACGGATCATCACTTAAATAGCTATACTCCAAAGTGATACCCTCACTATATACTGAAATTTTCTGGGGCTGGATATTATGACATCCTATGCAACCTCCTCTGCCAAAGCGGAAATGAGTGAACTACGGCGGTTGAAAGGCTTACTACCGCCAGAATTACAGAGCTGGGTCACGGTTGAAGGCACAACTGAGGTCAATCCACCCCTGGTTCGTTGCGAAGAAATTGGTAAAGACCAGGTGGAAATTCAAATTGACCTGGTGAAATGGGATGCCCTCGCAATGGATCAGCGTAATCTGCTGTTCTGGCATGAAGTTGCTCGCGTTCAAAATGACACAATTCCTAAAGATGGTTGGGAAATGGCAGCGTTAGCCATCGGTTTAGGTGGCGCTGTCGGCGAATTGTGGGTACAAGATGGATTGCTGCTGGTGTTAGCTTTGTCGCTGTGTGGCGTGTCAGGCTGGCGACTGTACCAAAAGAATAATGGGGAAAAGCAACTAAAAGAATTGGTCAATGCTGATGAGAAAGCGATCGCTTTGGCAACTCGTTTTGGTTACAGCCTCCCCAATGCCTACAAGAGTCTCGGTAGCGCCTTAAAAACCCTGATTGACAATACTCCTAGCAAGCGCCAACGGTCAAGATACGAAGCAAGACTCTCTGCCCTCAAACGCAGTGCCAATAAAGCAAAAGCTAAATCCAAAACTCCAGATGAAGGCGGGTTTTAATTTAGGAGAGACGCGATTAATCGCGGCTCTACAATTAGGAGTGAAATCTAAACTTCAAACTCCCCACTCCTAATTCTGCCTTGGACTGGGAATGTCTACTGAGGGGCTGCTGCCTTGCTGATTAGCAGCAGCAATGCCCATTTCATAGAATCTTACTTTTTTCTTGACTACATCTTTATCAAACTCAAATTTTACAGCAGCTTTTACAGTTGGTTCAGCATTTTATGCGTTTGAGGGATCACACGCACCTGCTTGACAAACCCCTTCATCAAAGCTTGCCAGGTTAAAACTTGATCGGCGGTAGGCGCAAGCATAAGTATTGGGGAGAATTTTTCAGATACAGCTAAAGGCGTAACAGGTTGTAAAAATACTGAGATATCTGGACTAACCTCTGCCACCAACGAAGCTGAACGTTCCAACTCGGCTGGATCTGTGTTTTGAGACACAATTATCTTGACAAAAACATTTAAATATGAGTCATGACATAATTGGAGAAATTTAGCATGTTCTTGCCAATGGCTTTCGCCGCTAACACTGGGCAATTTGAAATCCATACCCACAGAGTCTAAATAGGGAAGAATCATCGCTAGTTGTTCTGAGCGATGCCCGCCAGTTTCTAAGTATATGGGTAGACCAGTTATGTCTCGCACTTGAGGTAGAAACTGCGTTAGAAATGGGGCATGAAGAAGTGGTTCACCCCCAGTTAAGCTAATGCTATCGTGTAGACAAGGTAGATTTTGCTGTTCCACCCATTCGATTAATATAGGTAATGGAACAGGGTTAGAGTGGATTTCAAAGTCGCGTAATCCAGGCGATCGCTCTATCCGACAAGTAGCAGGTGCATTCCAAGTGTGGGCACTATCACAAAAGTGGCAGCGCAAATCACACAAAGCAAAACGAATAAATATTTGACGTGTCCCTACATTCAGTCCTTCCCCTTGAATGGCAGAAAAGACCTCAACTAGGCGTGCGGTAGGTGTAACCGTAGTTTTAGCAATCATAAAATGAGAACAACGCGATCGCGCTGCGTCGGCACAACAGCAAGGATGTTTTTTGGCTTCTTGTTCTATTGTGAATCGTCGCTAGCGATCTCCAATCTCAGCCCCGGTAAAAAGAAATTAGTCCTTATTACTACTGATTCTAAGTATTAGGTTAAGTAATTTTTTAGGACAAAATAATGTTTGGCAGATTACATTATACATGGCAACGAAAGTGCAGAGCTTCATGACTAGCCAACCGACAGAGGTCGATTTTCCAGTTAATTACCTAAACGACACGGCTATAATGCAGGTGCCCGCGCGGTTGAGCGTGCTGGAGGCTTTAGACTTTAAGCAAACCTGCCAAAGCTTAATTGAACCCAATTCACATCCTAAACAGATCATCATTGATTTTCACCAAACTACTTTTATGGATAGTAGTGGTTTAGGTGCCCTGGTCAGTAATTTTAAATACGCCCAGACTAAAGGAATTACATTAACACTGCGGAATGTAACACCTCAAGTCATGGCAGTCTTAAAACTCACAGGATTAGATCAGGTTTTTCCCTTAGAGTCGGTTGATGATGGGTTGCTAATAGAGCCAGAAGACTTAGTTGATCATCGGAAGACAACTTCCCGTAAAGTAGAGCCATTACCCACTACTCACCCTTCTGTAGCATCTTGGATGAAACGGTTCTTAGATATTGTCGGGTCTGTGGTTGGTTTATTAATTACAGGAGTTTTGTTTATTCCGATTGCGATCGCTATTCAAATTAACGATCCTGGCCCTATTTTCTTTAGTCAAACCCGTTGTGGCTGGATGGGAAAGCGGTTTGAGATTTGGAAATTCCGTTCCATGTGTGTGGATGCAGAAGCAAGGAAATCCCAAGTAAAAAACCAAGTGCAAGGTGCATTTTTCAAGAATGAAAATGACCCCAGAATTACCAAGGTAGGACGCTTTTTACGGCGAACTAGTCTTGATGAATTACCTCAATTTTGGAACGTCCTCAAAGGAGAAATGAGTTTAGTAGGCACTCGACCACCCACACCCGATGAAGTGGAACGTTATGAAGTACCAGAGTGGCAACGTTTAGATGTTAAGCCTGGTATGACTGGCGAATGGCAAGTCAATGGGCGGTCTACAGTCCGTAGTTTTGAAGATGTAATTCGCCTAGATTTGCAGTATCAAAAAAATTGGAGTTTGGTGTACGATTTAAAGCTAATTTTCAAAACTATAACTATTCTATTTAATAGAAACAGTGGCGCTGTTTAGCTAACTACCCTTATTCACAATTTTTTGGTAACTCCCAACTTTCGCAATAATTATTAGATATACCCAAGCCCGTTATGGGCTTGGGTAAATTTTAGGTTTCTACGGATTACTATTAATCTCTTTTTACTTCACCTTCCCAGAATTCTACTGCCACAGCAGCACCATCCATAACAGATGCAGCATATACTGCAAGCCATTTACCTGATGCAATAGCTAAATTAATTTGGTCTTTTATTTCTTGAGAATTATCATCAACAACCTTTCGAGTACAAAATAGGACTCCTTTTTGGCTTTTAACTTCATCTGCCATAACAAAAATTTCACCGTCTTTTGACAAATCTTTTGTTACTTTAATACACCAATAATATTTACCATATCTGCTTGTATCGCTCATCTATTTACTTCTTAAGTATTCCAAACTACTTTTGATATTTACACAAAGGCGCTAAGAAAAACTCTGCGCCTCTGCGTAAGATTATCCTACAGCCTTCTGAATACCTACAACTTCAACCTGCTGCACTTCTGGCAACAAACGCTTCACGCTTTGCTTAACAAATCCCTGCAAAAAACCAATCTGCTGATTTTGCTGAAATACTTTTTGCAATGTTTGCCGCAAATTCTCCAAATTCAAACCAGTTCCAGAATCTATTGCTATTTCCTGCTGTTGGAAATATTCAATTAGACTTAACCCTGCGACTCTAGTTAAATAAGCTGCACTTACTCCCTGCACTACGCCACCAGCAACAAAGGTGACGACATTACTTTTGAGAACAGTACTAATCGCCTTTGTAGAAAGTTCAACTAAACCCAGTTTCAGCATCAAACTTCCCATTCTTCCAGCTACAGTTTGTGCTTGTTCTAGGGAAAACTTCTGCTGATAGATATTACCCAAATCCATTACCATTTGAGCATTAATTGCCGCAGTCGCTAGAATATCAAGGGCTGGAACTGGGTTAGCAAAGGCAGCCGCCGCAGCTATCCATTGATATTGTTCAATAATTGGGGTGGCGCGATCGCGTCTGATTCCATTCAGCCAGTTTTTCGCCTCAGCTTTCAACAACCCGGCTTTCCTCATGGTTGTCACCCAAACTAAGCGCTGTCTTTGCTGTGCAAAAACTTCACCCAAATGCTGAGTTAACTGCTGGATATCTGCTGTTGGTTGTTCCATCCACTCTTGCACAGCACCATCAGCCTCATGCTTTCGGACTTTGATAGCAATGGGAGAGGCGGCTGTTGCAACTACATTTCCCTGCATTCGCTGTTTCAATGACAGCAAGATGCTGGCGCTTTCATCGGCTAAATACTGGTCTTGTTTGTTGAAAACCAGGATTGTCGGCTGATTTGCTGCTTTTAGCAGCTGTAGGGTTTGAAATTCTGAGTCTGTCAAATCACCGTTTGTCAGGAACAGAACAAAATCTGATTTTGCAACTTCTGCTAAAACCGCAGCATCTGAATTGTCACCCGTTTCTCTAAATAAAGGTGTTGTCTCTTCTAAAGACACCAAGTTTTGTGTCTCTATTTGCTTTAAAGCTTGAATTAAGGTGCTTTTACCTACGGATTTACCGCCAGTCACAGCCACTTTAATTTCTTGTCTGTCTAATTCCAACAACAATTGGGCAATTTGTTCTCGCAGTGTCTGTAACACCGGATGGTTTTCTGATTCTTGTGCCAGTTGGTTAATTACAGTTTCAGTTTTAGCGATCGCATTTTCCACAGTCGCCCGATCTACGAGCATATCATCTAGCTGCTTTAAACTGTCTTTCGGGCGATTTTGCTGGAATAACCACAAACCACCACCTACAGCTAAGGCACTCAACAAACCAAACTCACCCACCTGCACTATCGAATCGTGCCAACTGTCCAACATCCACAGAGAAAGGGACAGTCCCAATCCTCCCACTAAAATTGGTCGCTGCAACTTCACAACCATGATTCTCCGCGCCTTTTAGATGGCTATTTCTTCCAGAATAGATTAAAATTCTGCTTCTGGGAATTTAACAGGCGATCGAACACAACTTTCTTTACCTATAGATGCCTGTAAAATTAACTCCCAAGCATTCCTATATTGTGCTGAACGCGGTTTGCGCTGTCGTTTTTCAGCCTCAACAAGATGTACTTCGCTCCCATAATCTATGAACACATCTACGGGGAAGACATAGAATAGATCAAGTTTTTCTATATATACTAAGGCAAAATCAAAGTCTGATAGCTGATATACTTCTCGAACCATCAGCCGCCGATTGGTTTTAGTGCGGCGATTATCTACAACATAATTCCCGGAAGGCTCATCCAACCAAGCATATTTGACTTGGATTTTAATTAGAGTTCCCTCTACATCAAATGCTAGATCGTAAGGTAGGCGATCGCCAAAAGGTTTTAAAACTCCCCAACCCCGCTTTAAGGCATGAAGAACAGCAGCTTGTTCTGCTATGTCTCCTTTAAGCTTTGTGTCCATTTGTAAGACTAAGTTAGCTGATAATCAGCATAGAACAAAACCCTGTATTCCTTTAGGAATACAGGGTTTTGTTTTATCATTCATTTGGTGGCGGGAAGTGGATTTGAACCACTGACCTTCGGGTTATGCTTACCAACTACAACTTTCGTTGCCCAGCCATACTGGTTTGTGGTCTGGACTGTCCCTTCACCCTCGTCATTATCGTTAGGGTGTCTGCCTTCCAGTCTCTACACCTTCTCCATTTCTGGAGCTTGGTTCGGGATTACCGCGCTATTGGCTTCCCCGAGTTTGACAGATAAACGCACATAAGTTTCTTTACGTGCCGCCCATAGCAAACCTAACTAATAAGCGTCTAGTTAAATTTGCCCGTTGAGCCCGACGAGCTACCAGGCTGCTCTATCCCGCGTTGCCTCGACTTATTTATAATAACCTATAGTCAAGAGTTTGGCAACTACAAAAACGATAATTCTCCAATTACTTCTAAACGCGTGTATTTTCCCAAGGTGGCAAACTTTTCTGAGAGGCTTTCGGCGGCGCTAGGACTAATCCAACCCATTTGCTTGAGTAGGTGAATCGCAACGGCGTGTTTTGCCCGTTTTGTCCCATCCATGACTTTGATTGCTAATCCCAAGCCTTCACCAAGTCTACCAATGCACTGTACTCCTTCAGCACCACTTTTACTAACCAGTTCCCCTGGAGTTAAGCGCATTAGTTCCGTATCAAATTCTCCATCTCCTGCTACCATCGCGGGGTGATGAGTCATAGCCCGGACGATGCGCTCCATATCTAGATTGGTACTAGAGGCTAGCAGCGCATATAAAGATGCCATGTGACCGAGTTGCATCAAATAAGTTGGTGCGCCACAGTCATCATGAGCGCAGATAAATTCTGCGGCTGGCATTCGCAGCAACTCTGCTACTTTGCCCAAAATCAATTGCTGTATTGGGTGCTTGCGATCCAAGTAGTTATTCAAGGGCCAACGGCGTTGCTGACAAACAGCTAACATTCCCGCATGTTTTCCAGAGCAATTGTATTCCAGAGGACTGTGCTTACCTTCAGGAGTTGGACACTGGAGTATGGTGGGGTCAAGATCAGCCCGCCACAGGATGTTAAATACCTGTCGGACTTGATCTATTCTTCCTTTATGGGAACTTGTGATAATTGCTAAGTCGCGATCGCTGAGGTCATAGCGTTCCAGTGTACCTGTGGTGGTGACTGCGAGTGCCTGAAATGGTTTGAGGGCTGAACGGATAAATGCAGCAGTTTCAGAATTGCCGGCAACGGTTAGAACCCGTCCCCGATCGTCACACACCACAGCCTGGACTATATGCCTGGATTCAATAATACCTTCTCGCAGCAACCGGACTTCCAGTGCTGTGGCTTGAGTTCGTTTTCCCATTGTCATGGGTTTATATTTATCACCTTTTTTTAATTAATTTTAGTCATTAGTCACTGGTCATTAGTCCTTAGTAGCTAATGACCAGTGACTAATGACTTTTTAAAACAAATGCCAAACTATCGTACCAGTAACGTACATTCCCGCCAAGCCAGCGAAGGTAAATTGCAATCGCCGCAAGATAGGCTTGATTTCGTATGCAACAATTAAGCGATCGCGCTTAAGGATTTCCTGTGGTTTCGTCCAAGTTTGGCCGTCGTACCAGCCTGACTCTTCATAAAATACTGTGGGACTGGCAAGGCGATCGCACACGTAAAACCAGCCTAAGTATAATCTTACCAGTGCCAGGACGACCCCGACACTGGCTACTGCTGCACCACAAAGGATAAAATGTGCAATATACTTGTGGGGAGGAAAACTTGCTGCTGCTACAGGTGCTGCGATCAGCCAAGATAAACTCCAAATCCAAGCTATTTTCGTGATATACTCGCGCAAATCTAAAGTGCTATCACGAAATAGCCAGGAAGTTTTTAACTCTTCGTACTCATTGAGCGGTTGTTGGTCTATGGGAACTGGGCAATTTGAAACCGAAGACCTAATCATGTTGGCTTACCTTCACCCTCATCAGATTCTGGAAGGGAAATACGTTCTGCATGAATCCAGAACGCTTCTAAATTATAAAACTCCCGTTCTTTGGGCATCATAATGTGAACGATCACATCACCGTAGTCTTGTAGTACCCAACTCCCCTCAACTTTTCCTTCTGTCCTTATGGGACGACGTTGCAACTCAGTTTCGACTTTTCCTTCAATTGCTTGAGCGATCGCCCTTACTTGTACCCTAGAATAGCCAGTCATCATCACAAAGTAATCGGCTAGATAAGATACCTCTGCTACTTTGAGCAATATAATCTCACCCGCTTTGCGGTCTGATGCAGCTTCTGCGATCGTTGCAGCTAATTTTCCGCTTTCCTCTTCAGTATGGGCGTGGCTTTTAACCACACTCTTCGTCAGTGGGACGGATTGTAATGGGAAATTTCCTTGGAAATAGTCAGTCATTAAACCTCAGGTGCTTTTTTCCTTTGAAACAATTGTTTACATTTACTTACAAATAACAAACAATTGAGCTGACAAATGTGTCAATAGGTTTTTTTGAATACTAACAAAAAAACAGGTGTTTATGGGGGCTAGTTTGATAATTACTGTTTACTAAAAACTACAATACAACACATCAGATTCATGCCTGGTCTACCAAAGGCTTGATTGACACCAGTGTGGTATTTAGTACTAGAGGATACTAAAACACTCAGACTGTATAGTTAAAAAATTGGTGTTCCCACATATTTAATGAAGTGAAGCTGTGGGATTTTGGGTTCAAAACGCATTTGAAACCCCCTTCTGTATTGCTTAATATGCTTGAATTAAACAGTATTGTCCTTTGGCTTCATTTGCTTGCCTCAGAAGAGACATTTGTTTAACCTAAGCGTATTGGTCTATTGCTGTAGATTTTAAAGTATAATTAATTGCCCTCAAAATCAGTTAATACTTGGATAATGAGGGTATAATTGCGACTTTCTGAGTTAGTCACATCCTTATGGGCTTTCTGCTCTAGAGACTGTAACTCTTGTAGACTCAATAGATGCACGACGATCTGCCGTCAATGAGTAACACAACGACTCATACTGATTTAAAGCTTGCTCAAAAGCATAGTTCTCAATTGCATATTGGCGACTTTTATAACCCAGAGTTTTTACCTTTTCGGGATTTTGATACAAATCTAAAATTGCCATTGCTAAAGCTTGAGGATCTTCTGGAGGAACGATAACTCCGCCGCCACTTTGTTTGATTGCTCTTGCTGCCGTACCATTATCAGGCACAGAGGCAACTAATGCCGCTCCACTGGCAAGTAGCACTTGAATTTTTGATGGCATATTGAAGGATACAACATTTTTCTTTTGTACCACTAAGCCAACATCAGCAGCTGCCAACATTTGTGGCAAATCTTTGCGGGATTGAAATGGTAGTAGCAAAACGTTATCTGCGCCGCAGTCTAGACATTCCTGTTGCAATCGCTGTAAACCTTTTGCCTCTCCAACGATCACAAAAACAATATCTGGGATATGGCGCAACACAGAAGCAGCTTTGACAACGCTTTCTAAGCCTTGGGTTAGGGCAATGTTGCCAGAATAAAGTACTACAAATTTGTCATTTAGATTATGTGCTGCACGGAAAGGGTTATTTTCTTTAGGCAAAGGGCGGATAAAATTGACATCAACCCAGTTGGGAATTTGTACAATTTTGTCAGCTTCTACGCCCTTAGATCGCAAATTGTCCACAAAACCATCAGCAATGACGCTAATTTTACTGGCAGTGTGGTAAGCAAATTTTTCCAACACTGTAAATAACTTTATAAGCAATTTATTTTTCAGTAGACCGACGTGAACGGCTGCGTCTGGTAATATATCTTGTAAATTTAAAATCACAGGGCAAGCACGTAACCATCCTAAAAGAGCAACTGGCACACAGCTTGGCAAAGATGGCGATGTTGAAAGAATCACGTCTGGCCGCCAACCAAAGAGGGCAGGTACAAAACTAGTGACAACGAAACTAGCATCTAGTAACACTCTATCTAATAGGTTGGGTTGTGGACGAATCCAAACGTAACTGCGTTGGATTTGAACGCCATTTTTATATTCGTTGAGATACCACTTGCCGCGATATTCCTGGTATATTTGACGCTCAGGGTAGTTGGGCATAGCGGTGACTACGCGCACTTGATGCCCACGCTTCACTAGTCCCTCTGCTAATTCAGTCATCAGTGGGGCAATACCAATTGGCTCTGGATAGTAGTTGTAAGAGTAAATTAAAATTCGCATAAAAGTTAGTCTGAAGTACCCCGTTTTTTTGTTGAATAACAAATATTTGTCTTCAACATTCTTTAGAGCTTTGAAACTCTTATATTTAATTGTGACTTCAGACTCTTTTTCTGTCAGGGATTTTCCTTAAAGATTGAGTAAACTTAGATATTAAATACTTAGAGGAAGTATGAATTTTTTTACTATTTAAGCAGCCTTCAAATTTTTAACTTTTGATTGGTACGTAAGTATAAACCCTAAGTATTCTGATATTAATTAAGACTGTTTCACAATATTGAGTTATTGAATGAGCGATCGCCCTTGTATTTTCTCCTTTTTTGCTGGTTCGGGATTCCTAGATTTAGGCTTTGAAACTAGCGGTTTTAATATTGTCTACGTCAATGAAATGTTTTCACCATTTATGGCAGCATACCGTTATTCACGGCAGATTCTCAATCTGCCATTGCCAGAATACGGGTATCATTACGGAGAAACAGGAGATGTAACCCAACTTCACGAAGGTTTACAAGCACAACACCTTTGCGAGTTAGTACAAGACTGCCGCAAATCTAATAATATTGTCGGCTTCATTGGTGGGCCTCCCTGTCCTGATTTTTCGATTGGCGGGAAAAATAGAGGACGTTTAGGAGATAATGGCAAGCTTTCCGCTTCTTATGTTGAATTAATTTGCCGCAATCTTCCAGATTTCTTTTTATTTGAGAACGTTAAGGGGTTGTGGAGAACAACAAAGCACCGTTTATTTTTTGAATCGCTCAAGCAACAACTACTAGAAGCAGGCTATATCTTAACAGAGCGGTTAATTAATGCTATCGAATATGGTGTACCCCAGGATAGAGAAAGAATTATTCTCGTTGGTTTCCGAAATAATTTTATCAAAGATATAGGAATAAAAGTCAGTAGCCAAAAGTTACTTACTGAAAAGTCTTTTCCTTGGGAAAATCATATTTTATATCCTAAAAAAGAGGTTTTTGCTTACCCTTGGCAGAAGTGCGATCCATTCCAAGAAAATTCCATCATGCTTTGTCCTGAAGGCATTCCTCAAAAATTAACAGTTGAATACTGGTTTAGAAAAAATAATGTTTTGAAGCATCCTAATACTGAAAACTGTTTTAAACCAAGGGCAGGCATCACAAAATTTGCTGCTATTGATGAAGGAGATGATTCTAAAAAGTCTTTCAAGCGTCTTCACAGATGGCGTTACTCCCCGACAGCTTGCTATGGAAATAATGAAGTACATTTGCATCCTTATAAAATCCGGCGAATATCTGTAGCAGAAGCTTTAGCCATCCAATCTTTACCTGCAAATTTTGTACTTCCAGATAATATGTCACTCACTAATATGTTTAAGACTATTGGTAATGGCGTACCCTATTTGGCATCCAATGCGTTAGCTAAAACTATTACTAACTTCTTAGGAATTGGTGTAAAAAGTGCTGTTAATATTTCTAACTTTACTCAGCTTAATGTCAACTTAAACACTTATACTAATTCCGCAACATCTACAGAACCAACATCCAAAATAAGTTAGTAGCTTGTTTTCAGGATAAACTCGTAATAAATATGGTTTAATATATATATAAGAAATGTTTTAATTTTTTATAAAGTTTAATAATCAATTACTGGCAGAAGACACGATGGCAGCAGACTATCCAGATATTGATATTGCGCCATTTATCGATCACGCCCTGTTAACGCCAACGGCTACTCCAGAGCAGGTTCAGCAGTGGTGTGAAGAAGCATATAGATTCAATTTTGCGGCAGTTTGCTTGTACCCCACCTATGTCAAACAAGCAGTCGAACTCCTCCACGGCAAGAATCCCAAAGTGTGTACTGTGATTGGCTTTCCCTCTGGTGCGACAACTTCAGCAGTGAAACTCTATGAGGCTCAAGAAGCGGCGGATAATGGAGCCACTGAGTTGGATGTGGTCATGAACTTGGGCTGGTTGAAAGCTGGTAAAACTGAAGAAGTCCACCGGGAAATTGCCGAAATTTGTGAAGAGACTGGGCAAACTGTCAAAGTAATTTTGGAAACCAACCTGTTGACAGATGCGGAGAAAAAAATAGCTGCTGAAATAGCTATGGAGGCGGGGGCGGCTTTCTTAAAAACTAGTACAGGTTGGAATGGCGGTGCAACAGTAGCAGATGTGCGATTTTTGCAGGAATTGGCAAAAGAAAGGGTAGGAATTAAAGCTGCGGGTGGTATCCGCACTATCAATCAAGCTCTAGACTTAATCGTAGCGGGTGCTACTAGATTAGGCACATCTCGCGGTATCGATTTGATCCGCCAGCGCGATAATCTGGGGAAGGGTGAATAGTCATTCGTTTATCTTCCTAACCTGCGAAAAACTGCGGGCACATCTATGCCCATTGTCCTAACCCAATGACCAATTTTAGATTTTGAATTGAAGGATTGAAGGATTCAAAATTTAAACCTGGTTTCAAAACAGCTAGTTTCAACTATGGAAAAATCTAAAATCCTTGCATTCCTTTTGTAAGTCCCTACTTTTAGGTATGGCGTTAATTTAAAATTCAAAATCCAAAATTGATTGGCTAATGACTAATGACTAATGAGTAGAACCTACAAAGCAACCGGAATTAATCTTAAAACTCAGGTGCTGGGAGAATCAGATAAAATAGTGACCATTTTGACACCAGAATTCGGTCTGATTCGAGCAGTGGCTCCAGGGGCACGTAAGCACAACTCCAGCTTGGGTGGCAGGAGTGGTATGTTTGTGGTGAATGAACTATTGATCGCCAAAGGGCGATCGCTTGATAAAATTACTCAAGCACAGACGTTAAAAACTTATCCTGGTTTAGCTAAAGATTTGGGAAAATTGGCTGCTAGCCAATATTTAGCAGAAATAGTCCTCTCTCAAGCTTTGAGCGAACAACCCCAAGAAGAACTTTATGAGTTGTTCAATGAACATCTCCACCGGTTAGAAGTATTGTCTAGTACAAATGCTTCTGGTGTTTTGGCTCATCTGGCTCATGGGGTGTTTCACCTTTTAGCCTTAGCAGGAGTAACGCCGCAAGTACAAGTATGCTGCTTATCTGGGCGCTCCCTCAAGCCAGACTTTACAGACCCCAACTGGCAGATAGGATTTAGCGTTCCTACGGGTGGAACGATTTGCTTAGAAACTTGGAAACGTTTACGAACAGAGGGAGAGAGGGAAATAAGGAAAGATCAATACCCCATTCCCAATGCTCCATCCCCCATGCCCCATGCCCAAACCCTTGTTGTGCATCGGCAAGAAATACCTTTGATTTCTAGTCGTCTGGGTGCGATGGAACTGGCTTTGCTTCAACATCTGTCACAACCAGAGATAATGCAAATTGATGGTGCTAGAGACCATAACTGGTTATCTGTTGAGCAGATTTTGCGCCAGTATGCTCAGTATCAATTAGGTCGCCCTATTCGCTCTGCTACCTTGATCGATTCTTATTTTGCTGCCAACCATGATGCAACCATCTGATTTGGATAAAAAAATCCTGCCTTTGTCACCAAGCGTCGTTAAAAAACAGAATAGGATATCAGATCCTAACGTCAAGAATCACTTGAGTGCTGTTTCAAAGTGTACACTTAGTCAAATCAATAGCCAAGAAATGTCCCCAAAAGACGTTTCTAAAAACGATCAAAGTTGGACAGCCCAGATCCCAAAAACCGAGGTTCCAGAAATACAATCTGAGGACAAATTAACTACTGCTGAGGCAAATAGCAACGGGCAAATGCCCGTTGCTACTACCCCAGAAACAGAATCACCCAAATTAGATGGATCTGGTTCAGGTGGAGAAGCTGTTTCTGGGAATGTAACACAGCAGGGATTTTTGCCTGTATTAAAAAACCCTAATTTCCTGGCTCTTTGGGGCGGTCAAGTTTTCTCCCAACTCGCAGATAAAGTTTATTTGGTGCTGATGATTGCTTTGATTAATACTCAGTTTCAGGCTAGTAATCAGAGTATTAGTGGTTGGGTGTCAGTATTGATGATGGCTTTTACGATTCCAGCCGTATTATTTGGTTCCGTTGCTGGCGTGTTTGTCGATCGCTGGTCAAAAAAGGCTGTGCTGGTGGCAACGAATATTTGGCGCGGCATCCTGGTTTTGTCAATTCCCTTTCTGCTGTGGTTGACTCATGGCTGGAAACCCATAGGAGTTATGCCAGTAGGTTTTTTGATCATCCTGGGTGTGACTTTTCTAGTTTCCACACTGACACAGTTTTTTGCACCGGCGGAACAGGCAGCAATTCCCTTAGTGGTAGAAGAACAGCATTTACTCTCAGCTAATTCGCTTTATACGACAACGATGATGGCATCGGTGATTGTGGGGTTTGCTGTTGGGGAACCCTTGTTAGCGATCGCAGATGGACTTTGGTCGCAAATTGGTGGTAGCGGTAGTTTGGGCAAAGAACTTTTAGTTGGTGGTAGTTATGCGATCGCTGGACTAATTTTATTCCTCCTAGCAACTAAGGAAAAACACCATCACCCTGATACAGAATTCCCTCACGTATTCTCTGATTTACGAGATGGTTTTGCCTACCTCAAAGCAAATCATCGCGTCCGCAATGCTTTGCTTCAGCTAATTATCTTGTTTTCTGTCTTTGCAGCATTAACTGTTCTAGCTGTTCGAATGGCAGAAATAATTCCCAATATGAAAGCTTCCCAATTCGGCTTTTTACTAGCAGCCGGTGGTGTTGGCATCGCTGCGGGAGCAACAATTCTCGGTCAATTTGGTCAACGCTTTTCCTATACCCAACTAAGTCTTTGTGGTTGTATGGGTATGGCAGCATCCCTGATTGGTCTATCAATCTTTACAACCCAACTGTGGTTAGTCCTGTTACTGGTGGCGCTATTAGGTATTTTTGGGGCCCTAGTCGGAATTCCCATGCAAACAGCGATTCAAACAGAAACACCACCAGAAATGCGTGGTAAAGTTTTTGGCTTGCAAAACAATGTAATTAATATTGCTCTTTCCTTACCTTTAGCTTTAGCTGGTGTCGCAGAAACCTTTTTGGGATTACAGGTAGTTTTTTTGGGATTAGCTGCGATCGTCTTTTTAGGAGGCATATTAACCTGGTATAACTCACACAAGTAGTTATCAGCTAACAGGAGCTATTATTAATTACTTTTAAGTAATTAATATTTACTTCAAGATTTTCTGTTCATGGTAAACTATGGTCAGTGAAAATTTATCACATACTTGCGGGATATCAATCTGACATTAGTCAAAATAAGTTGTTTAAAATCAGAAATTAACAACTTATAAGTAGAATAAATAAAGCCATAAATCCACTGGTTTAATCAGCTTCAAATAGGCTTTTTAAACTAGGTTGTTTTGGAAATCTGTAATAACTAAAAAAACCAGCAAGTATAGCTAGATAAAATAAAAATCACGAAGGACACACAAGTAATAGATCAAACCCGCTTTTCTTACAGCTAAATAAAGAATGCGTATAGCCTGGATTGGAAAAAAATCACCCTTTTGCGGCAATGTCACCTACAGTCGAGAAATTACAAATGCCTTGTTAGATAGGGGACATCAAGTTAGCTTTCTTCACTTCGCCCAAGAAGACTCTGAACCTGACAATTGGCCAAATCTTCGAGAGGTTTCCCTCCCTTTTATTTATAAGTCCCAGGTTTACACAATCCCCACTTTTAAAGCGACCAAACTTTTAACGGAGTCGCTGCGAGAAATTAAGCCAGATGTAGTCCATGCTTCCTTGACGCTCTCTCCTCTAGACTTTTTTCTACCGGAAATCTGTGAGGAACTAAGGTTGCCCCTAGTTGCCACTTTTCACACACCCTTTGCTGGCAAGGGGGCAAAGCTGGTATCGGGAACACAACTTTTGGCTTATCAGCTTTACGCACCTTTTTTAGTTAACTACGATCGCGTGATTGTATTTTCCCAAATTCAGCGAGAATTATTGGCAGGGATGGGTGTAAGGGAAGAAAATATTGCTGTAATTCCCAATGGTGTTGATACCATTAAGTATTCTCCAGGATTTTCTCAAATCAAAGCGGAATTTAAAGCCGATCGCTTGTTTGTTTACCAAGGTCGAATAGCGCCAGAGAAAAATGTCGAAGCCCTCCTTCGCGCTTGGAAGCAGTCGGCAATGGGGCCTGGTACGAAGTTGCTAATTGTTGGCGATGGCCCTTTAAAGTCTTCCTTAGAGCCGTTTTATGGTTCAGAATACGGCATTATCTGGTTAGGATTTGTCGCTGATGAAGACCGACGCATCGAAATTTTGCGGGGCGCAGATGTATTTGTTTTGCCTTCATTGGTAGAGGGTTTGTCTCTATCTCTGTTAGAGGGAATGTCATGTGGGTTGGCTTGTTTAGCAACAGATGTGGGTGCAGATGGAGAAGTATTAGAAAAAGGTGCAGGTATAGTTATTAGTACTAAAACCGCGCGATCGCAGTTAAAAACCCTCTTGCCAGTATTGGAAGACCATCCAGAGTTAACAACTTTACTTGGGCAAAAAGCCAGACAGCGTGTATTAGACCGCTATACCCTCAGTAAAAATATTACTCTGCTGGAAGAACTTTATAAAGAAGTTTTAGCACAGCGACCTCTACCCCTAAGTCGTAGAGCATAGGGAACGCCAGTTGTTACAACAAATAGCGCAGCATTAACGGAAACGTAGACAATAGCAAATGGAACCAACCATAGACTAACTCAAAGCCTTTTTCCGTTTAAGCGTTCGTACCAGTAATTTACTACGGAATATAGAATTAGTTAGGTTTGATCAAAGAACAAACAGAATCGTAGTTTTAATTGGTGAAACAATTCAGGTAGAGATTCTTAGTAATGGAGAGGAGATTATCGGATGAGTGACTATTTAAATTTGTCAGAAAAAGAACTGCGGGAATACGTAAAAGCCAACCCTCAGGATGAAGAAGCATTTCAATATTTCCTCAGTATTATGAGAGCCAAGCCAGGGCGGGTAGTGGTCAGTACTGATGAACAACTAGAGGCAGAACTTAAGAAAAGACTGGCATCGTGAAATTGCTCTTAATCCTCTACAAGATCCGATAAAGCTCTACAGAGTATATCTGTGGAGTTTTTGGTTTTAACGATACTTCTCGCCTAAGATAAAATGTAAATAATTATCGGCAAAAATTAATATATTGGTTAGCATTAAAGAATAAATATATGTTAATACTAAAACAAATTTAACCAATTTACCTGAATTATTTCCTTATATCTCAGAGCAAATTTTAGATAAAAATTGGTTGCCTTAATCCTAAATTTTTATTTTTTACACAAAACATATTCATATTTTAACTCAGCAACACCATAAAATTAAGTCGCTGAATTATCTACTAAAGACCATCCCAAAGTAGTTGGCTGTTCATAAACCCGTTTTAGAGTATTTACATCTCTAGAAGAAATAAGCGATGGGTTACGAACTTGGGAAAAGTATAAAGCATCAGTTTGTAGGGGACTATGACCCCAAATTCCCAGTGCATGACCAAATTCGTGGCGGGTAGCTGCAATGAGATACTCACCTGTTTGACTGGGACTTAGCAAGATGGTAAAGCGTTGAGATAAAATTTTGTTGGTAGTGTATAACTCGTAAGTAGTTTGTGCTGATCGCGCACGGGGTTTATTACTACCAGGGGAAATTTGTAGAGGTGGCGCTTTTTGCACAATGGTAATATCAGCACTTTCTGACTGTTCTACTATTGTTAAAGGCAAATAATTACCCCATTCTTTTACACCCTGCAAGACACCATTAACCCATACTTGAGCTTGTTTTTCGTTAACGGATTTTGGTGGTTCTACGTAAACTCGAATGGGAAATTGTGACCAGACTAAATAACCAACTTGGGTTGTTGTGACTTCTGAAAAGTAGTCACCACTGTTAGTGCTATCTTGCCACTGTGCTAGTGTGGGCGGTAAGGGATGGGGTTTTGGGATGGGTGAGGTGGAGAGAGAGATTACTGAGCCTGAATATACATATTTTGGTATTATTGTAAACCCATAACTCGAATGAAGATTAATACAAACTATAAACAGCCCTGTGCCAATAAATAAGGCAAGAGCTGTAATTAACCGTTGTGAGATTAAATTTATTAGGGTGTTAAGTATTTGGTGTTGGGTTTTTTTACCCATTGACCTATCCTTATTTAGGTAGCCAACCAGCACTTAAAACCACTGTTAAACCGAGGAAAATTACTGTCAATGCCCAAGTAATTCGATTTAAGGTGTTTTCTGCACTTTTGGTACTACTAAATAGCTGGGCTTGTCCACCAATGGCTCCAATACCATCACCTTTGGGGCTATGTAGTAAAACTAAGATAATCAAACCAGTGGCGGAAAACGCCCAAATGCCTTGCACGATATTAGTAGCTGTCATGGTAGGAATCTCATTTATAACAATTTTTCAAAAAACAGAATTCAGAGTTCAAAAGTTAGGAGTTTTTAGCGAACTCCTAACTCAGCACTCAGCACTCAGGACTCTTTTAAAGCCCTACTTGCACAGGGGTACGAGTGCGTTGCAGTTCATAATCTGCTGTTTTCAGCAGCGATCGCCCTGTCATCTCTGGTGGTTGAGGGAGTTGTAAAATCTCTAGAATTGTGGGGGCAATGTCGGATAGCTTACCATCGCTTCGCAGTTCGACATTTGTACCATATCCAGGGATTTTGACTTTCTCGCCTTCTACCAAGATAAAGGGGACTGGGTTAGTGGTGTGGGCTGTCCAGGGATTACCCCCATCATCTAGCATATACTCAGCGTTGCCATGATCGGCAGTAATAATTGTTGTACCGCCGGCTTTGATAACGCTCTCTAACAAGCGTCCCAAACAGCGATCGACTGTTTCAATTGCTGTAATGGTAGCGTCGATTTGACCAGTATGCCCTACCATGTCTGGATTGGCATAGTTAATTACAACTAGGGAATATATACCCTTTTGAATTGCCGCGATCGCAACATCTGTAACTGCTACTGCTGACATTGCTGGGGCATGATCGTAAGTCGCTACCATCGGGCTGCTTACCAGTTCCCGATCTTCTCCAGCAAAAGGTTCCTCCAGACCACCATTAAAGAAATAGGTGACATGGGCATATTTTTCTGTTTCGGCGGTGCGGAACTGATTCAGACTGTGATTGGCTATGACTTCTCCCAGAATGTTACTGAGATTCTGAGGCTCAAAGGCTACAGCCACTGGTAAGTCTGAATCATACTGCGTAAAGGTGACAAAAGACAGTGGTGTGATTTGCTGTCTTTCAAAACCATTAAAAGTGTGACTGACCAAAGCTTGAGTCAGTTGTCTGGAGCGATCGGGGCGGAAGTTGAAAAATATCACCCCATCCCCTGGTTC
Source organism: Nostoc sp. (assembly GCF_036917775.1). GTDB lineage: Bacteria > Cyanobacteriota > Cyanobacteriia > Cyanobacteriales > Nostocaceae > Nostoc. The sequence goes on along the minus strand of NZ_JBALEQ010000083.1, from coordinate 191,432 downwards.
TATTGCGCCGGGTGCAATTCGGATGGGGTTGATAAATTCATCTTTTACCCCTTCGGCGTAAGATTCTTGCAAGATTTCCACAGCCGTGCGATTATCACCTGTACTATCTTGGGTCATCACGTCGTAGGCGCGTTTTACCCGATCCCAGCGATGATCGCGATCCATCGCGTAGTAGCGACCGCTGAGGGTGACTATGCGTCCAATTCCTGTGCGGTCTATATAATCTTGCAGCAGTGTGATTGCTTTTACACCGTCAGTTGGGGCGGTGTCACGACCATCGGTGATGGCATGAATACAAACTTCTGAAATTCGCTGGTTTTTGGCTAGGTCAAGTAGTCCAAATAGATGGGTGATATGAGAATGTACCCCTCCCTCAGAACAAAGCCCAACTAGATGGAGCTTGCTATTCCGAGAGCGAACTTCCTGGCAAATTTTGACGAGTGCTGGGTTTAAGGCAATAGAACCGTCTTCGACCGCATCAGAGATGCGTACCAGTTCTTGCGGTACAACTCGCCCAGCACCAATGTTCAAATGACCTACTTCCGAGTTGCCCATTTGACCATCTGGCAACCCTACGGCTTTTCCTGATGTGCGGATGAGGGTATGCGGGTAAGCTGTCCATAAACTATCCACAATGGGAGTTTTAGCAGCAACAATAGCGTTTCCTCGCTTTTCCTCGCAGTAGCCCCATCCGTCTAAAATGACTAGCACCACAGGAGCAACAGGTGCTTTGGTCATAGTAAAATTGCCCTTTACTTTTTGTAATACCCGAATGATACCATTGCTAATCCACGTCGCAAGTGAATTTTTGCTTATTAATTTCTTTTATGAAAAACTTACAGCTTTTTGAAATATTTTTTAAACTTTAGCGATTTTTCTGTAATTTTGTTGAGTGCTAATAATAAGTGATTACTTAGTAGTAGCATTTTAGCACTACTACTAAGTCGGCATTCAATCTCTTATTTCTTTTTGGTAGAAGCTTTTGCAGCTTTTTTAGCAGCTTTTTCGGCAGCGATCGCAGCTAACTTTGCTTGTTCTTTTTCTTCGGCAATTTTCTGGAGATAGTAATGATAGTCTCCTAAGTAAACGCGGAATTCCCCATCACGGATTTCGACGATTTTGTTAGCTACTTGAGAAATAAAGTAGCGATCGTGGGAAACTACAATTGCCGTACCGTCATAATTTTTGAGCGCTTCTTCCAGCATTTCCTTCGCTGGAATATCTAGGTGGTTTGTCGGCTCATCTAAAATTAGTAAGTTCGCGGGACGTAAGAGCATTTTTGCCAACGCCAAACGAGCTTTTTCTCCTCCACTTAATGCCCCAACTGCCTTAAATACAGTATCACCAGTAAATAAGAAGCGTCCCAAAAGCGTGCGAACTTCTTGATTATCCCAGTCTGGAACTTCATCATGGATAGTTTCCATGACAGTTTTCTTCAAATCCAAAGCTTCAGCTTGATTTTGCTCAAAGTAACCGGGAATAACGTTGTGATCCCCTAATTGAACAATGCCTTCTGTGGGTGGTTCCATACCCATGATGACGCGCAGCAGGGTAGATTTCCCAGCACCGTTGGGGCCAAGAAAAGCAATGCGATCGCCCCTTTCAATTAGCAGATTTGCAGATAAAAACAGGATTTTCTCACCATAAAGATGAGTTAAATCTTTAATTTCGACTACCTCGCGTCCACTGCGGGGTGCGGGGGGAAAACGGAAGTGGAGAGTTCTCATACCACCAACGGGTGCTTCAATGCGCTCGATTTTGTCGAGTTGCTTTTCCCGGCTTTTCGCCTGGGTACTACGGGTAGCACTGGCACGAAACCTATCAACAAAGGTTTGCTGTTTTTCTAATTCTTTCTGCTGGCGTTCGTAAGCACTCAGTTGTGCTGATTGACTTTCGGCTTTTTGTTCCAAATATGCCGAGTAATTACCAAGGTAGGTACTAGAAACGCCACGTTCCGTTTCCACAATTTGGTTGCAGAGGCGGTCAAGGAACTCACGGTCATGGGAGACTATTACCATCGGCGTAATCAGCCCTCTGAGGTAATTTTCTAACCACTCAATGGTTTCTAAATCTAGGTGGTTAGTCGGTTCATCCAGCAGCAACAAGTCGGGTTTTTGCAGCAGAATTTTACCTAAACTCATCCGCATTTGCCAACCACCACTGAAGGCACTGACGAGGCGATCGCCATCTTCTAGCCCAAACCCCATCTCTGGTAAAATTTTGCCGATGCGTGCATCTAAGTTGTAGCCATCTAAGGCTTCAAATTTGCGCTGCAAGCGATCCAACTTGTCGATCAGTCGATCCAGTTCCTCTGGGCTAGCCGTTTCCATCTCTTGTGGTATGTGTGCCAGAGATAACTGCACTTCGTTGGCTTCTTTGAAGACAGTCCAAAATTCTTCTCTAACGGTGCGGGTGGGGTCTACTTCAAACTCTTGGTTGAGGTAAGCTATATGTAAGCTATTAGGGCGAATGATTTCGCCGGCGGTGGGTTCCATTTCCCCAGAGATGATTTTGAGTTGGGTGGATTTTCCAGCACCATTGACACCGACTAAGCCAATGCGATCGCCTGGTTTAACTTCCCAGTTGATATCTTTGAGAACTTCGCCTGTGGGATAAATTTTACTTATATGTTCTAGTCGCAGCATTAAGTTTCTCTCAGGTAGGGAGTGGGTGGTTGAGGACGAAGTACTAACACCGCCTCTAATATTAACAAAAATTAACTATAAATTCGTCGTGATCAAGTTTGGAAGCCGCAAACCAAATTTGGCTTGAGCCACGGATAAAATTTACCACATCTATCTCAAGGCTGACTTTGTGCTACTTGTCTGACTTCTTCGACACTCAAATCTAGTGCCTGTGCTACTTGTTCTACAGTCAACCCTGCTGCCAACATTGCTGGTACTGCTTTTAGTTTCCCTTCGACCTTACCTTGTTCAATGCCTTGTTTAATGCCTTGTTCAATGCCTTCCTGAAAGGCTTCCTGATAAAATCTGGTTTGCTTTAACTCGCTTAAGCTAAACATTTGCTCGATCTCCTCCCTACTCATTGCAGGAAATTTGTAAACCAAAATAGTCTCGATAAATTGTAATAATTGCTGCTGTTTTGGTGGTGAGCTTATCTCTGATTTGGTTCTGTCTATCAACTCCCTTGCTTGTGCGATCGCTATATCATCGCTTGCAATTACTAATTTAGCAGTTGCAATGCCAATTGGAAGCGATGCAGCTTCGCCTAATTCATCCAAATAAATGCACCTGACGCGCCCACTTGTGAAAAACTCACGGTAATGTTTGATATCTCCTGTATCTACATTCCTGTTTGGGTATAAAACCACAGCACCCCAGTCATTTGATGGTTGATTCTGACGGAGGTATAAACATATTTCTGCAATTAGCCGTGAATAAATTTCCCCATCAGTTTGAAATTGCACTTCAACAAAGTAAATCAGGTTCTCGTTTCCTTTTGTCGGTAGAAACACACCATCTATTCTGAAGGCTGTTTGTTTGATTTCAACTGATGAAAATTGATAAATACTAGCTGATTCTGGAGGATTACCAATAAGTTCAAAAAAGATATCAGGGAATTCTTGAAACAGCCGATAAAAGATAATGTCTGTTTTCACAATTTTATATCATTTGAAAATTTTGATTTGCTGCTCATGTCTTACTTGATTCTTCAGAACCATCTCGCACTTTCAGCAATTGCTCTTTTGCCATCCCTAATATACGTGAAAGAGGCGCTAACAAACTATCATCAAATGCTTCTCCAGCATAAATATTATTCAGTTCGGTAGGGGATAATTTAAAGGTGTCGCAGAATTTAGTAAACTCCTGATTACTCAAGTCAAGCTCTTTTTGCCTATCCTGAAGTAAAACTGCGATCGCTCTAGTTCCATGCTTCGGACGCTCACTAGTTTTTACATATTTTTCCATTAAATAATTGACTTTTCTGGTATCGCCGCCGACTTTTTTAATTAAATCAGTACAAGCCATTTTCAGCGCTTTCTTTAAAACTTCTTCTTCATTTAAAGATTTAATAATTTCACTGGCATATTCTGGTTTAAAAAATCCCACCAAATTCCCTTGATGATAAACTGGTATATAAGGATTGTTCGTTTCAAGCTGCCAATCTAAAGGCTCATTGCGTAGCGACATAGCTGCACCCCTAAATATTTTAAGATTGCACCATTTTAAAACCATTTATTGTTTAACTGCCAGTAAAAATATCCTAAACCTGGCGATTAGAAATCGCAGCTATACAGACAAAACCCACCTCCGTGGGTTTCAACTTGCTGGAGTTCACGCAGACGGGCTTAGTTTGTGTAGGTGTTATGTATTTCTAGCAGAACCTCGAACTCAGCCAAAATTAGCGATCGCCATGCTCACAACCAAGTAGCTAAAGTCTTACCACAGAAGGGGTTGGTAGTGTTATGAGGCTGTTGTTAGATATTCAACCATAATGGGCATACTGTAAATATCAAGTAATTAAGCATCGAAACAGGGTAAACAGTATGTTGACGATAACGTGGCAAGAAGAGATCGCATCTTTGAAACAAGATTTGAGGAAGGAAATAAATAAAATTTCAGGACATTCGGAAATTAATATACCTAATCATATTTGCATTAATAACCTGAAATCCAAGTTAGAGCGATTAGATGAAATAGAGAAAATTCTTAGTATAGAAAAATATAAAATTGCTTTCATAGGTACTATTGGTCAAGGAAAGACGACAGCTATTTGCCATCTTTTTAACTTAATAAGCGACTTCAATGTTTCCAAAACTATTGCTAATAAGCCTCGAAATGTAATCGAAACCAAAGAGTTACTATCAACTGGATCAGGTAAAACTACTATATGTGAAGTAATTATCAAAGCTGCGGAAAACACTTACATAGAGATAGAGCCTTATACAGTTGATGAGATGGAAAATCTTATTTTTGAATTCTGTGATTATATTGCCGATAAAGATAAAGGAAATCCTCAAGCAGATCAGAAAACAATTATTTCTAAAGAAATTGAAAGGGCTATTAGAAATGTTACACAAATGAAGTTACGCTCTCAGACAATTAATGATGGTGACAAAAAGAAAACTGAAATAATTGACCAAGCTAAAGAAGAATTTGATTTATTAGGATTTGATGATTTCAAAAAACTTGCTTTAAATAATGCAAGACTTGAATCTAGAACTACGAATAAGGTTGAATTTGATCATCAAAAACATGAGCAAGAATGGATCAAGAATACCTTTGCAGCCATCAATAATGTTGAGTTAAAGGAGTTTGCTATTCCGAGAAAAATATATCTTTATGTGAGCTATGATGTTTTATCTGGCTCAAACTTGTCTCACTTTGATTCAGTTGTGGATACTAAAGGACTTGATGAAAACCCAATTCGTAAAGACTTGCATAAATATATTGAAAGTCAGGATACTATCTGTCTCTTTGTAACTCCTTTTAATGCAGCTCCTGAAGCTAATATTAGTAAATTAATAGGTTATCACCTTACATCTAAATCCAAAGATTTTCATCATAGATTTGTAACTTTAGTATTACCTCACAAAAATGAACCTGAAAGAGTAAATGGATGTGATGGAGATCGAGATACAGGAATTCAAATCAGAAAAGAAGAAATTCAATCTACATTCAAGCGTTTGAATCTAGATTTTTTACTGGAAAACATTTTGTTCTATGATGCTTTTAGGTACTACCATGATGATATAGTCAAGTTAAATGAAATTTATGATAAAGAAGATGTACAGGCAGATAAAAATGAATTTATCGAAGCCATAGCCGATGTAGTAGAACGTAGACGAAATATTTTATTGGACGAAATAAATAATATCCAAGAAAGCTTTACGAAAATAAAAAATGGTGATGCTTTGACAAATATAGAAATCAAAGCAATTGAAAATGCGATTCAGAATATAAAGGGTTTACGGGATTTGAGTAAAAGAGTACAAAGCTTTCTTTTTCATGACAAAGGTCAAGATAAAGGTTTTGTTGCTAAATATGTTGAACACTATCGTACTCATTACAAGGCATGGAATACTAAACACGCTATCCATAGAAACTTCGGTTACTATGAGCCAAGAAACATAGACATATATTACGATATGAGGGTTTTTGCTGAAGGAAGAAATGAAGATGAAATGTTGAGGAAGTTTACCAACCAACCAAAACAGGAATTAGAAAATATCCTTAATGAGCTTACATCTGCGAATGAATCTTTAAAAACATTTATTCCTGAATTAGTCATACAACTAAACTCATTTTATGACAATTTTATAAGTGAAGTAGGTGTCAAAGTTCAATATGAAGCTATAAGAAAATTATCACCTCAAAACGAAGATTCTGAATTCTGGACGGCTCTAATTAAGGAAAAGGGTAAAATACAGCTTCCAGGTGAAAACTATACAAAGAATGTATGTAGGACATTGAAGAACGAACTTGAAACTGAGCAAAGCCTCAATACATTTTTAGAGATTAAAGCAGGTGAGTATTGGGCAGAATTAGTTACTAAAATATTAAGCTTTTTCGGAGAAAAATAGACAGATAGCAATTGAAAATTGCTTGGTAAATACTAAGGGATGCAACAATATTGCGATTGCGTCCCCATAACCAGTTTATAAACCAACCTGACTATCTATGACTAGCTTAAGTGAAGAAATATCGAGAAAACTAAATATATATAAGATAGACTATGCAGAATATACAAAGTGTTTGATTAGAAGGAAGGAAATTGTTCTTGATGGACGGCCAGAAGAAAAAATTAGACAATTGTTTCTCTACTTTTTAGTAAACCAAAGTGGATTATTCCCAAATAAAATTGATATAAGAGTGGAATCTGATAATCATGATATAGAATTATATAAAACTGCGGAAAATGGATATTTTAAACCATATTCTCCTCCTCTAATGATTGTGGAAGTCAAGCGAGAAGAAGAAAACTTACGGAATCATGAGAAGCAGATTGAAAGATACCTAAAACAATCTTGCTCAGAGATTGGTATTTTATACAATTATCACCAAATTATTGCTTATCTCAAAAAAGATGGAATATTTATGAGTAATGCTCTCAATAATCTTGAAGATATAACACCTTTAATCTTGCAAAGTTCTAATAAATTAGATAAAAATCTACTAGAATTTGAAAAAGCTGTAAATGGAAGTTTTGATAGCTTTGTTTATCTTGTTAATAAATACGGAAAATATAAACTTAACAGAATAGTTTTCAGACTTAAAGGTGAGCAGTTACCAATAGTAGGATCTTTCTTCAAATTTAAAGAAAATAAGCTGTACTACAATATATATGTTCAAGATGTTCAAAAACAGCAAAGCTGTGATTTTCAAAATTTTGAAAAGCTAGTTTCTATTATTTATTGACAAATATAACTTGTCTCTAAGTAACAAATTATCGTAAGGAAAATGGTAGAAATTATCCTTCCCAGTCTTGACGAGTATCGCACAGAAAATTGTCTGCGATCGCAGCATCAAACAAATACGGGCAATGCTCTGGAAAAGTTCGTAATGGTAAGTTAGTTTCTCGTAGCGCCAAATCGACTCCCGCTTCAAAGCCATCTAACAAGGCTTCTTCTATTCGAGACTTTAAGCTTGGGTTCTGGCGCAAATGTCTGTGGATGGCGCGGCGCTGTTCTCGAATTGTTAAAAACCAACTGCGAGAGCGTTGTTCGGGTTGATACTCCCACTTCAAGAGATGACCAAGTAATACACTCAGACGACTTACGAGTTCCCGATATTCCTGTCTCCCCAAAGCTTGAATTTCCTCTTGCAGGTGTTGCCAGTCTAGTTCCATAACTAGCCTCTGCTCTAACGCTTTAGCCTGCTGCTGTGTCCAGCCATAGAAGTCTTGGTCATACAAAAAAGGTTTGTCCATAGAGTTGAATCTTGACAGCAAGGAACGACGAGCTAGTTTGAGCTAATTTTATGCTAGGGACTTCCAAGAAATAAATTATCCAAATAAACGAACCACAGAGACACAGAGAACACAGAGGGAGAAGAGATAGAGAGAATTTTTGCGTTAGTTTTGGGATATTGTTTTATTTGGAAGTCCCCTAAATTGCCTTTAAAAAACTTAATTACGAATTACGAATTAGGTTGCCGAGCGTTCGCGTAGCGTCTCGCAGAGAAGCCGAGGTACGAATTATTTTAATATTCAACTAGCCTTCGCTTCATCCCCAGATGCTTCAGCCACAGCCGCCAATCTCTCCGCCGCAGCTTGGACAATTTGAGCCACTTGAGCCAAAGGCATGTGCTGGATTTGTCTCAGAATCAGACTCAAATCTGAGGTTTCTGGAATTGGCTTGCCATCTATGCAGCTAATTAACTCTTCCATTGTGTAGCCTGCTTTAGATGCGATTCGAGCCAAATTTTCTGTATCTGGAACCTTCACACCTTTTTCCCACATCTGAACAGCAGTGGCAGATACCCCCAAAAGCTTACCAAATGCTCGCTGACTCATTGAACCGCGAGCTAGTTTAATGATTTCAATCAGTTTTTGTTTGCTTTCGATCTTCACTGCTTATATAGCTAGCCAACTGTATTTACAAGTCTACTTTCAATATTACAAGTTTACTTTTATATTGACAGCCTTGTGTTTTAGTACTAAACTATATCTCTGGTTGTAAATCGGCAACTACAGGCATCAAGCTAGTAGAATAACCCATCTATCTTTAACCAACTCAAAAAGCTTAGTTTGCTACGGCGCTTGTGCTAGTAGTTCAACTTTGCTGCGAAGAAATAATATCGAAGGTGCATCATGTTTCGCAAGTCACGCAAAATTAACCAATATCGCCGCAAAGGTAAAAACCTTATAGCCACTAATAAAATTAAACCAGAACAGTGGAACATTTCTGATGCAGAAACCAAAGAAGCTTTAAAAGTTAAAGGCTACGATGTTAAGCAAATTAAAAAAATCCACCTTCTGAAACATCAAGTGTGTATTTCCTACTGGGATGCAAAAGACAATATATGCAGCAGCTTTTTTAGCTACCGGATTTTTGCACGTTGGCAAAAGGAAGTAGAGAAATTAATTTATACCTGTGAAACCTTGAAGGAATGGGCAAAGTTAAATTACGTTATGAAGTACGAATTTGCCTATTACCATTATCCCAGTGAAATAGAAGATATACTCCACACGATATTAGAAAACCACCTGTCTGTGTTAAAAGAAACAGTACAACAAGTGGTTTTACAGAATATTTAACACCAAAAATTAGTTAGCGGCAGAAGTCGCTAACTCCGCCAGACGTTCTTGCTGGTCTAGAGATATACAAGATTGGATAAGCGTCTCTAAATCACCATCCAAAACAGGGGTAAGAGAATAATTCTGACCTAACCGATGATCGGTAGCGCGGTTATCTTTATAATTATAGGTGCGAATTTTTTCCGACCGCGATCCAGTACCAACCTGCGATCGCCGCATGGAAGTAACAGCTGCTTGTTGTTCGCCTAACTTGATGTCATACAACTTCGCCCGCAGAATTTGCATCGCCCGTTCTTTGTTTTGCAACTGGCTGCGTTCTTCTGTACAGAAAATGCGTATTCCCGTTGGTTTGTGCATCAAGTCAACGGCTGTTTCCACCTTGTTGACGTTTTGTCCACCAGCACCACCAGAACGGGCTGTAGTCATTTCAATATCTTTCGGGTCAATGTGAATTTCCACATCATCCACCTCTGGCATAATCGCTACGGTAGCTGTGGAAGTATGAACCCGTCCCCCAGATTCAGTTGCCGGCACGCGCTGCACACGATGCACTCCAGCTTCAAACTTTAACTGACTGTAAACGTCATTACCTTTAATTTCGAGAATGACCTCTTTCCAGCCACCCATTTCTCCGCGAGATTCGCTCACTAGAGAAACTTTCCAACCTTGAGTCTGGGCATAGCGGGTGTACATCTGCATCAAATCGCCAGCCCAAATACTTGCTTCATCACCACCAGTACCAGCGCGAATTTCCAACATGATATTCTTTTCATCATTGGGGTCGCGTGGTAGCAGTAAGACTTTCAAGCGAGACTCTAAATGCTCTATTTTTTCTTCAAGTTCTTTTACTTCCAGTGATGCCATTTCTTGCAACTCTGGGTCACTTGCAGATTCTTTGTAAACCTGACGCGCTCCGATTAAGTCTTCTTGGGCTGTTTTCCAAATTTCATAAGTATCAACAACCTCTTCCAAAGAAGAACGAGACTTAGCAATTTCTTGATACTCATCAGGATTGCTAGCGGTATCGGGGTCGCCAAGACGACGTGTTAATTCATTAAAGGTTTGTTCAACGGATTTTAGTTTGTCCAGTAAGTATGATTCAGCCATGACGAGTGCGATCGCTCCTTAAAAAATAACAAATTGGCTCGAGCATATAAATGAAAATCGACCCAGCTGATGCAGGGCCGTCGTTAACAGCAGAGCCAACTCGCTACTTTTTGTCTTGTTCGTCGCCAGATGTTTGAGTGCTGCTCATACCGTACTTGCGGAGGAAGCGCTCTACTCGACCCTCAGTGTCAATAATCTTCTGAGTACCGGTGTAAAAGGGGTGATTTCCAGACCAAACATCTACATGCAATTCTGGCTTGGTAGAGCCAATGGTCATAACAACTTGACCGTTGCAGTAAACTTTAGCATCTGGATACCACTTGGGGTGAATATCAGCTTTAGCCATTGTTCCTTGTGTGATGAATCTATATCAATTATAACTTTCAGGTTTCAATTAGAGCTAAGGAGTGGGGAGTTAGGAGTTAGGAGTTAGGAGTAGTTTTTGCCCATGCCCCATGCCCAATGCCCCATACCCAATTCCCTAACGCTTAGAGTACTGAGGCGCTTTCCGAGCTTTATGTAAACCATATTTCTTCCGCTCTTTTGCTCTCGGATCACGAGTCAAGTAACCTTCGGTTTTCAAAGGGGGGCGGTTGTCTGGATCGAGTTGGCATAAAGCACGAGCAACTCCCAAACGAACAGAATCAGCCTGTCCCGTCAAGCCGCCGCCTTCTGCTTTTACCAAAATGTCATATTCGTTTTCTAACCCTAGAGTTTCCAAGGGTGCTTTGATCACTCCCAGGTAGTTGGGGTTAAATTGGAAATACAAGTTTCCATCTTTACCGTTCACAGTCAGTTGACCGGTGCCTGGAACCAAGCGTACCCGTGCTACTGCGTTCTTACGACGACCAGTACCCCAGTATACGGCGCGACCGCTATTAGCATCTGCTACTACCATTAATTTTCTTCTCCAGGAATTGTATTAACTTTTAGTTCTTTAGGTTTTTGAGCATCGTGGGGATGCGTAGGCCCAGCGTAAACTTTTAGCTTGGTGAACAACTGCTTACCCAGGCTATTTTTAGGTAGCATACCTTTAACAGCTTGTTCTAAAATCCGCTCTGGTATGCGGTCTTGTAGTTTAGCGAAAGTTTCGGTTTTCATCCCACCTGGACGACCAGAATGGCGGCGGTAAAGCTTTTGAGTGCGCTTTTTGCCTGTGACTGCTACTTTTTCGGCATTAATGACGATTACGAAATCACCTGTATCTAGATGAGGTGTATATTCGGGTTTCTTTTTGCCTCTCAATACCTGAGCGATTTCGCTGGCGAGGCGACCGAGACGTTTATCGGTGGCATCTACTATGTACCACTCACGCTCAAGGGTTGCTTGAGAAGGAAGGTATGTTTTAACTGTTGTCATTTGTCATTTGTCCTTTGTCATTTTTAATTTGTCATTAGTCATTTGTCTTTTGTCATTCGTAGTTACTAAGAACCAATGACTAATGACTCTTGACTAGTGACGAACTTTGGCAAGGTGTCGTACCAAATCTCTTTTGGAAAGGGAAAATCGGGATAGCCGACTCTCAACAAGCACAAGCCTTGAGGCGGTGCGGCATATTTCACTTCTTCCCGGCGTTCTTCTTTCCAGAGTTCGGTGAAGTTAGAAAGTGTTCGTTGTCCAGAACCTACTTCTACCAGCATCCCTACCAACAGCCGTACCATGCCATACAAAAATCCATCTGCCTGTATTTCAATATGGATAAATGGCCCACTGCGACGACACTCTGCTGCTTGCACCTCTACCCAGGAATGCGATCGCTTTGAGCCTGCACGGTGAAAAGCAGCTAAGTGATGCTTTCCCAAGAGAGGTTTCAAGGCAGCTTGGATTAAAGATTCATCCAGGGGTGCATAATAATAATGCCAACTGAAGGGTCTTACAAACAAGTTAAGCCGATCTTCAGTATATATTGTGTAGCGATACCGTCGATAGGCTGCACTAAAGCGAGCGTGCCAACGGTTATCGACACTAGCTGAAGCCCTGATTAATATATCTGGCGGCAGGTAGCTGTTGAGGATTGTTGCCCACTTGTGAGGCGGAATAAAACCTGTTGCTTCAAAATGGGCTACTTGAGCAGCAGCGTGAACTCCAGAATCGGTTCGCCCAGCACCGTGTAATGTTACATGATGCCCAAGAATAGTAGCGATCGCAATTTCGATCTCTTCTTGGACTGTCCGGTGTTGTTTTTGCCTTTGCCAGCCATGAAAATGAGTGCCCAGGTATTGGATTACCAAGGCTACTCGATGAGTTTGTGTCGGCTGGTGGCTTTCTAACATACAGATTTTGTCCTTTGTCTTTTGTCATTTGTCCTTTGTCAGTTGTCCTTTGTTATTCACAAATGACCAATGACTAATGACTAATGACTAATTGACTAATGACTTAAACCAATTCAATTATTGCCATTTTTGCATTATCACCCCGACGTGGTACGGTATGCAGGATGCGGGTATAACCGCCCTGGCGATCGCCGTATCGAGTAGGAGCTTGCTCAAATAGAGCGTGAACCAGTTGTTTGTCGAAGATATAGCCAAGGGCTTCTCGGCGTGCTGCCAAGGAGCCATTTTTGGCTAGAGTAATCATTTTTTCCACTTCACTTCTGAGAACTTTCGCTCTAATTAAAGTGGTGGTAATCTTACCATGACGGATCAGCTCGGTGGCGAGCGATCGCAGTAAAGCACGGCGTTGATCGGCTGGTTTACTGAGTTTTTTGACGCGACAACGGTGACGCATAATTATGCACTATGAATTATGAACGGTTTTATTAAGGGTGTTTAGAGCCTCTTTCCATTGGCAAAGTGATGCCCAAGCGTCGCTGCAAAGCTTCCACGACTTCTTCTGCTGACTTCTGCCCAAAGTTCTTAATTTCTAAGAGGTCTTCTTGGGTATAATCCAACAAATCTGCCACAGAGTTAACTTGTGCCCGTTTGAGACAGTTATATGCCCGCACAGAAAGTTGCAACTCTTCGATGGGTATCTGGGCAGTTGGATCGTCTGGAATATCTGAACCTGTGTCTGTTGGTTCTAGGGAGATATCTTTCAACGGGTTGAATAAATCTACCAAGATCCCAGCAGCCGAAGATAGTGCTTCTTGAGGAGAAATACTGCCATTTGTCCAAACTTCCAACAGTAGTCGGTCTTTTGGAATTAAGCCTTCCCCACGAGATTCTTCAACACTATAGTTGACTTTTCGCACTGGCATAAATATTGAGTCGATTTGAAGAAAATCCAACGATGTGGCTTCCTCGCGTCCTCTCTCTACGGTGCGATAGCCTTTGCCTTTCTCGATTCGAAATTCCATTTCTAGCTTTCCACCCTCAGCGATGGTAGCTACATACTGAGTCTGATCGATGACTTCTACTTCACTGGGTAAATCAAAATGTGCCGCAGTGATTGTTGCTGGCCCGCTAACGAGTAATCTACCAATCTGAGGCTGCGAAGAATAGTTTTTCAGGATAACTTCCTTCATTCTCATGAGGATTTCCAGAACATCTTCCCGCACGCCCGGAACTGTGGCAAATTCATGTGAAACGCCCGCAATCCGCACTGCTGTAACTGCTGTACCTTCTAGATTAGACAGCAAAACCCGCCGCAGTGCGTTGCCAACAGTTGTTCCTTGACCGCGTTCTAGAGGTTCCAATACAAATTTACTGTAATGGTTCCGACTTTCTTCGGTATTCGACTCTACACATTCAATTTGAAACTGCGCCACGGATGAGCCTCCCTTTTTCTAAGGTGCTGCTAGCAGACAAATCAATTGCCTCCAGAATTGAATTTATGTCCTGTAGATTATTAGGTCTATCAAACTATTAGTATAAAATTACGGTATAGTTTGACACTCCCATTCAGCTTGCAGGCGCTAATAATATTTTGGGTAGCCCTAAGCTTAACAGCTTTCCCGGAGGGAAAATCTGACACGCTTCTGGTCGCCCAACCTTTAACTTAATGACAGTTTGAACGTTAGACGCTCAAGCGGTCATTGCTGGCTGTAACTTCTCGTCCTCAATGCCCAAGTCTTGGTATTTAAACTCGACGGCGTTTGGGTGGACGGCAGCCATTGTGAGGAATGGGGGTAATATCCCGAATGAGTGTAATTTCCAGTCCTGCTCCTTGAAGCGCCCGGATAGCGGTTTCTCTACCTGCTCCTGGTCCACTTACCATTACCTCAATTTGGCGCATTCCTTGATCTATAGCTCTACGGGCTGCACTTTCAGCAGCAGTTTGCGCTGCAAAGGGAGTTCCCTTTTTTGCTCCCTTAAAACCGCTAGAACCAGCACTAGCCCAGGAGATGACATCTCCATTTTGATCGGTAATGGTGACAATGCTATTGTTGAAAGTAGACTGGATGTAGGCCATCCCACTTGGTACGTTCCGTTTCTGCTTCTTGCTCCCGGATTTTTTAGTTGGTTGTCTCGCCATACTTGTTTAGTTGATTTAAGGTAAAACTTGCTCTGATTAGCAAGCGTTGCAAATTTATTTCCCTGGAGCCTTCTTCTTCCCAGCCACTGTCTGCCTTCTGCCTCGACGGGTTCTGGCATTGGTGCGAGTTCTTTGTCCTCTGACTGGCAAGCCCATGCGATGACGACGACCTCTGTAAGTACCAATGTCAACTAAGCGCTTGATGTTCAAAGACTCCAAACGCCGCAAGTCGCCTTCAACTTGATAGTTGCTTTCTATTTCGCCTCGCAGGGCTGTCACATCAGCATCACTTAAGTCCTTAACGCGGGTGTCTGGATTCACACCAGTAGCCGCTATAATTTCTTGAGCGCGTGATAAACCAATTCCGTAGATATAAGTTAGACCGATTTCAACGCGCTTATCGCGTGGAAGGTCTACTCCGGCAATCCGTGCCACAATGAACTCTCCCTATTGTTTTCGCAATTACTGTTGGTTGGAAAAACGTGACTAATCGCGTTTTTTCGTTGTTAATGATGATATGCGTCCTGCAACTCACTCTCTTTGTAAGAGCGTTATCCTTGACGTTGCTTGTGCTTGGGGTTCACGCAGATGACCATGACGCGACCACGACGTTTGATCACGCTACACTTTTCACAAATTTTCTTGACTGAGGCTCTAACTTTCATGCCTTTTATTTTTTGACTCCAAATATTAAATTATAGCATTTTTAGAGAAAACAATCCATTAATTTGACTAGCAAACAGTCAAAAGGATGATTTTATGGTAAAATTCTCTACATCTACATATAGTTACTTCTTACGCAAGCGATAGGTAATTCTGCCTTTGGTCAAGTCGTAAGGAGTTAACTCTACCTTGACGCGATCGCCGGGCAAAATCTTGATATAGTTGCGGCGAATCTTGCCGGAAATGTGAGCTAGCACGTTAAATCCATTGTCCAAGTCAACGCGAAACATCGCATTGGGCAAGGACTCTGTAACCGTGCCTTCCATTTCAATCAAATCTTGCTTAGACAATTTGTTTTTTCCTCAACTCAACAATTTCGTGTTCAGTTGCAGCACTTCATCTGCAAAAGAACACATTTTAAGAAATATATCAACAGTTTATTAATATATCTTAGCTAAAATTGATCTGTTTCTTGGGAGGACATGGAACGTTGGGAATTGGGGAAAGAATTACTGTAGCTCCTCCCCTACTCCCTGATCTCAAGCGATTACCTTTTGCAGTTCAGTAGTGACTTCTTCTTGGGACTGATTTCCATTGACTGTTAAAAGTTTTTGGCGATCGCGATAATAATCAATTAAAGGTGCAGTTTCAGCGCGGTACACTTCTAACCGACGACGAATCACCTCTTCGGTATCATCTTTTCGCCCTCTAGCTAGCAAACGTTCTACCACAACATCATCTGGTGCATCTAGATTAATTACCCTTTCGCCACTCTGATGTATTGTTACCAGCAATTCTTCTAGAAAAGCTGCTTGCGTCACTTTACGGGGAAAACCATCAAGAATCCAACCATTTTCTGCATCTGGTTGGTTGAGGCGCTCCTGTACCAAGTCCTGCACTAGCTGGTCAGGGACTAACTCGCCGCTATTTACATAGTTTTGAGCTTTAATTCCCAAATGAGTTTGCTCTTTCATAGCTTGTCTCAATATTTCCCCAGTAGAAATATGGGGAATATTTAAGTGTTCCGCCAATGATTGAGCTTGTGTTCCCTTACCAGCTCCAGGTGGTCCCAAGAAGATTAGTCGCGTCACTATTGTTTCACCATTCCTTCATAGCGCTGAGAGATTACATAAGTTTGGATTTGTCTTGCCGTATCAATCGCCACACCTACTAGAATTAGCAGAGAGGTAGCACCTAGCCCCTTAAATGTAGGTACTCCTAAAGCACTTTCGACACCGGTTGGAATAATAGCAACCAAGCCCAAAAAGATCGCACCCAAAAAGGTGAGTCGGTTTGAAACGCGCTCGATATACTCACTAGTCGCTTTACCGGGACGAATGCCGGGAATACTAGAACCCATTTTCTTCAAATTCTGCGCTACATCTACCGGGTTGAGAATCAACGAAGAATAGAAGTAGCTGAAGAAAATAATGGAAATCATGTAAACCAAGGCGTAGACCCAAGAGCCAGAACCACTTGGACTCAAATAAGTGTTTATTATATTTGCCAACTCAGCATTCTTGGCGAAATTTGCAATTAGCAATGGCAAACTGAGGATAGCTGCGGCAAAGATAATTGGCATTACGCCACCTTGATTTAGCCGCAAGGGTAAAAAGCTCCGTTGCTCTGCCAAAACTCTACGACCTACTTGGCGACGAGCCGAAATAATCGGGATGCGGCGCATTCCTTCTTGGACAACCACAATACCAACAATGGTTGCTAGGAAAACTAAGATTAGTACGATGACGCGACCCACTGTTTCCCGACCGCCGACTTGCACCAAATCGATAGTATCGCCTAAAGCTTTTGGTAATGAGGCGACAATATTGACAAAAATCAACAATGATGCTCCGTTCCCAATACCCCGCTCTGTAATGAGTTCTGATGCCCACATAACGAACATAGAACCAGCAGTCAGAGCGATCGCAGTTTCAGCTACAAAGATTGGCCCTGGATTTAAGGCAAATTGCTGGAGGAATAATGCTGAAAAAGCTGTGCTTTGAAGAATTGCCCAACATACAGTGACATAGCGGGTAATTTGCGATATTTTTCGCCGACCTGCTTCGCCTTCATTTTTCTGTAAATTTTCTAAAGATGGAATCGCTGCGGTGAGCAATTGGATGATAATGGACGCATTAATAAAGGGTAAAATCCCTAGAGCAAAAACGCCCAAAGTCGAAAGTCCTCGCCCGGAGAATATATCCAATAAACCGAATATGGAATTATTGCCCGATATAGCTTCGGCAAATCTGGGTCTGTCAATCCCTGGTACGGGTAAGAAGATACCCAGGCGAACCAAAATTAAAACACCCACAGTCACAAGCAGCCTACCTCTCAGCCCGGCTGCTTGCGCCATCTGCATAAAAGTTTCTTGAGCCGTTGGGGCCTTATCTCGACTGATCATAGAGTGCTACCTTTATAGTGAACCAAGCACTGGCAGCGAGTTGGCTTGCATTTAAGTGCGCTGTTCCGGCTCACTCATAAGACTTCACAACTACCACCAGCTGCCTCAATTTTGCTACGAGCTGAACCTGTGAAAGCTGCCGCTTGTACCTTGAGCGGAATGCTCAATTCCCCGTTACCTAAAATTTTCAATGGCCCTTTGACAGCAGTCAGGATACCTGATGCTTTCAATGAGGCTAAAGTTACTTCCGTATTAGCGGGAAGAGAGGCTAGCTTCTCTACATTAATCGTAGTGTAAATCTTTTGATTAACAATCGGAAAGCCCTTCAGCTTAGGTAAGCGGCGGTACAATGGCTGTTGACCACCTTCAAAACCGGGTCGAGTACCGCTACCAGAACGAGACTTTTGACCCCGCATACCTAGACCAGCACTGGCACCTTGACCAGCAGAAATACCTCTGGCTACACGCTTTTTGCGTTTCTTTGAGCCTTTTTGCGGCTTAACATCATGGAGTCTCATAAGTTACCAAGTTGTCATTTTTCGTTTCTCATTTGTCATTTGCCATTATGTAGGTTGTCATTTGTTCCGAACAAAGGACTACTGACTAAGGACAAATGACTAGTTAGATGTAGAGATTTTGAATAGGAATACCGCGATCTTCGGCGACTTCAGAAAGAGTCCGCAATGTAGATAAGGCATTGACTGCTGCTCTAGCATTATTGAGCGGATTGTTTGAACCAAGTTGCTTGGCTAAGACGTTACGAACTCCTGCCAATTCCAACACAGTCCGCACAGCACCACCAGCAATTACCCCAGTACCAGGTGCGGCTGGACGCATAATCACTTTTGCACCGCCACCTACACCATCAATGGGATGGGGGATGGAGTTAGATTTGGTGATGGGGATATCAATGAGGTGTTTTTTGCCGTCGGCTACGCCTTTTTTGACTGCGCCGATTACATCTGAGGCTTTACCTACTCCGACACCAACTTGACCGCGTTCGTTACCGACGACAACGATCGCTCGGAAACTGAGTTTTTTACCGCCTTTGACGACCTTGCTCACGCGGCGGATTTGGATAACCCGCTCTTGCCAAGTAGTTTCTTCTTTTTTGGCACGCTTTGTTCTACTTTTACGCTCTGTTGCCATAATTTATGCTCTGGTGAACGTCAATTGTCAGTTGTCATTTGTCATTTGTCCTTTGTCATTTGTCCAATGACTAATGACTCATGACCAATGACTTTAGAAATCTAAACCAGCTTCGCGTGCTGCATCAGCTAGGGCTTTGACACGACCATGATATAAGTTACCACCGCGATCGAAGACTACTTTGGTTATGCCTTTTTCTAGCGATCGCACTGCGATCAACTTACCAACTTGCACCGATGCGTCGCAGTTTGCACCTGACGCTAAACTAGATTTCAAATCTGGTTCTAAAGTCGATGCTGCCACTATGGTTTGATGCTGACTATCATCAATAACCTGGGCATAAATATGCTCATTAGAACGGAATACCGCTAAACGCGGACGTTCTGGGGAGCCAACAACTTTGCCACGAACGCGTCGATGACGACGGTTTTTTGATTCTCTACGAGTAAGTTTCATTTTTACTTCTTACCACCCTTACCAGTCTTACCAGCCTTACGTCTTACCACTTCACCGGCATAGCGAATGCCTTTACCTTTGTAAGGTTCTGGTGGACGAACGGCGCGAATTTTTGCGGCTGTGTTGCCTACGATTTCTTTGTCGTAGCCGCTGACAATCACGTTAGTGGTACCTTCGACTGCAAACTGAATCCCATCTGGTGGTTCAATTTGCACTTGATGGCTGTAACCCATGTTTAAAACTAGGTTACGCCCTTGAAGTTGTGCCCTATAACCAACACCTTGGATTTCCAAACGGCGTTGAAAACCAAGGGATACTCCCTCAACCATGTTGGCAACTAAAGTTCGACTCAAGCCGTGCAGTTGCTTCGATGTCCGAGTTTCATCTCGACGATTTACGTGTAATATTTCTCCCTCTTGAGAGAGTGAGACATTATCTCTGAGAGTGCGAGAAAGTTCTCCTTTCGGGCCTTTCACCACAATATTCGTACCATCGATCGCCACTTGAACTTTGGCGGGAATAGTAATTGGACGTTTACCAATACGAGACATTACTTTTTGTCCTTTGTTATTTGCCCTTTGCCTTTTGTTATTTATCCTTTGTCCTTTGTCTTTTGTCCTTTGTCTTTCACTAATAACAAATGACTGATGACCAATGACCAATGACTAATGACAAATGACTAATGACCAATGACTACCAAACGTAACAAAGCACTTCGCCACCCAAGTTCTGACGACGCGCTTCGCGGTCAGTCATAATTCCACTGGATGTAGAAATAATGGCAATGCCAATGCCGCCTAGTACTCTTGGTAATTCTTTTTTATTGGAGTAAACACGCAAGCCTGGCTTACTCACTCGCTTTAAGGCGGTGATTAGAGGCTGACGATTCTTACCCTTATATTTCAGGGAAATCACTAGGTTGTGTTTTACCCCTTCTTCTGCTTCTTCGATTTCAGCAATAAAGCCTTCCTCCCGTAGCACTTTGGCAATGCTGCGGGTCATTTTTGTAGCTGGCACTTGTGTAGTTTGATGCCGCGCCAGGTTGGCATTGCGGATGCGCGTCAGCATATCTGCAATTGTGTCGTTAGCCGCCATCGTTCCCTCTATAGATGAACTTACTGATCGCGAAAGGGCATTCCTAATTCTTTAAGTAAGGCGCGACCCTCTTCGTCGTTTTTTGCTGTGGTGATGATGGAAATATCCATCCCACGCACTTGATCAACGCTGTCGTATTCGACTTCTGGAAAAATTAGCTGTTCTCTCACACCCAGAGTATAGTTACCCCGTCCGTCAAAGCTTTTAGGGCTAACGCCACGAAAATCTCGAATTCTGGGCAGTGATAGGCTAACCAGCCGATCAAAAAAGGCATACATCCGTTCGGCTCTGAGTGTCACCATGATCCCCACAGGCATCCCTTGACGAATCTTAAAGCCAGCGATCGCCTTTTTCGCCCGCGTTACTACTGGTTTTTGACCAGTGACAAGCGCAATTTCGTTGATGGATGCTTCCAGCGACTTTGCATTTTGAGCTGCTTCACCCAAACCTCGGTTAATAGTAACTTTTACCAACTTCGGTACTTGATGAACGTTGGTATATTGAAACTGATTAATCAGTTTGGGGACGATTGTCTCTTGATATAAGCTTTTGAGTCTTGTTGTCGCCATAGTTTTTTGTCCTGATATCCCTGGGCTTGGTCAGGGAACTTTTATTGTCCTTTGTTATTTGTCCTTTGTCTTTTGTTATTTGTCTTTATAACTAATGACTAATGACCAATGACTAATGACTATTTATCCAGAATTTCGCCAGTTTTTTTAAGTTTTCTGACTTTCTTGCCTTCTGAGGTAAAGGTATAACAAACACGACTGGCAACGTTTTGCTTAGTGGAATAAAGCATCACGTTAGAGCTATGAATTGGGAATTCTTGGGTGACAATCCGCCCTGATTCCCCTTCTTGCTGGGGTTTGACGTGCTTGGTTTTAATGTTGACACCTTTGACGATGACTTTACTCAGTTGGGGAAGTGCTTGGATAATTTCACCAATTTTTCCTTTGTCTTTACCAGCAATCACTTGTACGGTGTCACCAGTTTTGACGTGCATTTTGTGGAATACTTTGGGCGTACCCTGTTTGGTTGCCATTAAAGCACCTCCGGAGCCAGAGAAACAATTTTGGTAAAGTTTTTATCGCGCAATTCCCGTGCAACTGGGCCAAAAACCCGTGTGCCTCTAGGATTACCGTCTTTGTTGATAATTACAGCTGCATTATCATCAAAGCGAATACTCATACCACTGTCACGAGATACAGCTTTACGAGTGCGGACAATTACTGCTTCCACGACATCAGACTTTTTTACAGCCATGTTGGGTGTAGCATCTTTGACAACGGCGATAATTTTATCACCGATAAAACCATAACGGCGGTTGCCTCCACCTAAAACGCGGATACACATTAGTTTACGAGCGCCGCTATTATCTGCAACATTTAAATAAGTCTGGGGTTGAATCACAATTATTCTCCCTTGTGGTGTTGTTAGAAACTAACAACGATGAGGTTTAAACAGGTTTGATGTTCAGGACTTCTGTGATTTTCCAGCGCTTGGTTTTACTCAGGGGTCTAGTTTCCTGAATGCGAACGCGATCGCCTACTTTACACTGATTTTCTTCGTCGTGAACTTTATATCGTTGGGTGTTAACCACAATCTTGCCGTACTTGGGGTGAGGAGCGCGGTTTTCTATGGCAACTACCACAGTTTTTTGCATTTTATCGCTCACTACCAAGCCAACTCGTTCTTTAACTGCCATAATCTCCTACTTTTCTTCTTTAGCCGATTGACTTGCTGCCCGTTTGCGTTCTGTTTCTAATGTCAGCAATTGGGCTAGGCGATGTCGAGCCTGTCTGAACTGGTGGGGCTTTTCTAATTGTCTTGTCGCTTTTTGCAAGCGCAACTGAAATAGTTGTCTTTTGATCGCAACAATTTCATCAGAGAGCTTCTCGTCACTTAATTCTCTAGCTTCTGAAATCTTGGGAAGAGGCATAAGCTACTCCTGCTCCTGTGGTTGAGAGCGCACAATAAACTTGGTTTTTATAGGCAGTTTAAATGAAGCCAAACGCATAGCTTCACGGGCGATTTCTTCAGAAACCCCACCGATTTCAAACAAAATTCGTCCTGGCTTGACTACCGCTACCCAAAACTCTGGATTACCTTTACCGGAACCCATCCGGGTTTCAGCAGGACGCATGGTTACAGGTTTATCAGGGAAAATCCGAATCCAGATTTGTCCACCCCGACGAATATAACGGGTCATTGCCCGACGAGAAGCCTCGATTTGGCGGGAGGTGATCCAAGCAGGTTCTTGTGCTTGGAGTGCAAAATCACCGAAGTTGAGGGTACTACCACGGGTGGCTAGTCCCTCCATCCGTCCGCGCTGTTGTTTGCGGAATTTAGTTCTTCTAGGGCTTAACATGGTTTGTTACTTGTCATTTGTCATTTGTCATCTGCCATTTGTCATCTGCCATTTACTAATGACTAATGACTAATGACTAATGACGATTTATCCTTCATTTGAGCGGTCTTCAAATTGCTGGCGACGACGTTGTTGTTGACGACGACGGGGTTCACGTTCGCGATCGCGGGGATCACGTTCGCGATCGCGGCTTGCTGGTGGTAGTGGATCTGGTTCCTGTCCAGGAATAATTTCTCCCTTAAACACCCAAACTTTGATGCCCAAAATGCCGTAAACAGTTTTTGCTGTGCAATAAGAGTAGTCAATGTCAGCCCGTAAGGTATGTAAAGGTACTCTACCTTCACGAGTCCACTCTGTCCGGGCAATTTCTGCACCGTTGAGCCGTCCGCTGACTTGGATTTTAATACCTTGAACACCAGCGCGTTGGGCACGCTGAATTGATTGCCGCACTACTCGCCGAAAGGAAACCCGGCGTTCCAATTGTTGAGCAATATATTCGGCAATTAGGTAGGCATCAGCATCAACTCGTTGAACTTCAACTACGTTAATGCGAATTTGGCGATTGCTACCCAATAGTCCTTGGAGTCCGGTACGCAAGGATTCTATGCCTTGCCCACCACGCCCTACGACGACACCTGGTCTAGCTGTGCGTACTTCTAAGTCGATTTGGTCGGCTTTGCGCTCAATCCGCACTTCGGAAATTCCGGCGTTGTTTTGAGCAAGTCTACCCAGCTTTTGTTCTATGTATTGACGGAGTTTGTAGTCTTCTTGTAAAAGTTCTGGATAGCGGTCAGGAACAGCAAACCAACGGGATTGATGTTCATGTGTAATACCCAGGCGAAAACCAACTGGATGAATTTTCTGTCCCACGAATGCTTCCTCTAAGATTTCTTACTTTACGTAATTTATTCGTGTAAGCGTGCTTATTTTTCTGGTGCAGCTCCAACGGCCACAGTAATATGACACGTCGGTTTGCGAATTTGGTAAGCTCGACCTTGCGCTCTTGGTTGGAACCGCTTCAACGGCGGGCCTTGATCGGCATAAGCTTGAGTAATCACTAGTTGAGTCCGATCTAACCCAGCATTGTGTTCAGCATTAGCAGCAGCGCTTCTGAGAACCTTCAATATGGGTTCAGTGGCGCGATAGGGCATGAATTCCAAGATGATTAACGCTTCTCGGTACGATCGCCCCCGGATTTGATCGAGTACCCGACGCACTTTGTAAGCCGAGATGCGGATAAAACGAGCGATCGCTTTTACTTCAGTAGTATTAGTAGCCATAATTTTCTCCAATTTTGTCATTTGTCATTTGTCATTTGTCACTTGTCTTTAGCTAATGACTCATGACTCATAACTAATGACTACCTACCCGCTTTTTTGTCGCTTTTTCCATGACCCCTGTAGGTGCGTGTCGGGGCAAATTCACCCAACTTGTGTCCTACCATCTGTTCGTTTACAAAAACTGGAACGTGTTGTCGTCCGTTGTGAACAGCGATGGTATGACCTACCATTAGGGGCAAAATTGTTGAAGCTCTTGACCAAGTTTTAATAACTTCTTTTCTGTTGTTGTCGTTGAGCTTTTCAATTTTCTTTAAGAGATGATCCGCAACGAAAGGACCTTTTTTTAGAGAACGACCCATAGTTCAATTTTGGATTTAGGATTTAGGAATTAGGATTTAGAATTTCGGATTTTGGATAATTAGGTGTCCAAGCAGGTTTCACAAATTTTCAATGTTCACAAGTTGACCCCAATTTAAAATCCAAAATCTAAAATCTAAAATTCTATGATTCACGACCACCGCGACCGCGTTTAGAAGACTTACGGCGACGACGCACAATGAATTTGCTGCTAAGTTTCTTGCGATTGCGTGTCTTCGCGCCCAATGTAGGTTTACCCCAAGGTGTAACAGGTCCTGATCTACCGATAGGAGCCCTACCCTCACCACCACCATGTGGGTGATCCACTGGGTTCATGACGCTACCTCTAACCTTCGGACGGCGACCTTTCCAGCGATTGCGTCCTGCTTTACCTGCGCTCAGGTTTCTCGCATCGGTGTTACCCACTTGCCCAATGGTGGCGTAGCAATCACGCCGAATTAAGCGGACTTCTCCCGAAGGCAATTTGAGAGTTACATAATCACCTTCTTTTGCCACAACTTGAGCGCTAGCACCAGCAGCACGCACGATTTGACCGCCTTTGCCAGGAGTCATTTCTACGTTGTGAACGCTAGTACCCAAGGGAATCCGCGATAGAGGTAAAGCATTACCATCTTCAAAGGGAGATTCGGGGCCAGAAATAATTATTGTTCCAACTTTCAACCCGTTGGGATGAAGGATGTACCGTTTTTCGCCATCTTGGTAATACAAAAGGGCAATTCGGGCATTGCGGTTAGGATCGTATTCAATTGCTGCGACTTTGGCAGGAATATTATGTTTATCCCTTTTAAAATCGATGATCCGATAAAGCTGTTTGTGTCCGCCACCCCGACGACGACTGGTAATCCGCCCTGTATTATTCCGACCTTTGGCGCGATGCTTCGAGGTCGTTAGGGATTTTTCTGGCTCGGTTTTTGTGATTTCCGCAAAGTCAGAAACTGTAACTTGGCGAGTGCTGGGGGTATAAGGGCGATAAGAACGAGTACCCATAATCTATTTTGGATTTTGGATTTTTGATTTACTTAATTTCGGATTTTGAATTTTGGATTTAATGAGTGTTTAACTAATTACGACCATCTTTGGTATTTATTCAGTAAACTCCTCAATCTAAAATCTAAAATCTAAAATTCCTAGACTTCTGGGAATAGAACTTGTCTAATCTTGTCTTCATCCCCAGGTGCGACTGTAACAATGGCTCGCTTATATTGGGGCTTATAACCGATAAATTTACCAACGCGCCGCTTTTTACGTGGTGGTAAGTTGGTGTTGACTTTTACAACCTTGACCTGAAATAAGTCTTCGATCGCAGCCTTGATTTCTGGCTTAGATGCCTTTGGAATTACTTCAAAGGTGTACTTATTTTGCTCCATCAAGATGGTCGCTTTCTCGGTGACGATTGGGCGACGTACTAAGTCGGCAAGGTCGCGGGGGTCAAAGCTAGGCACTGTAGACCTCCTGAATTTTTTCTAGGGCTGATGCCGTAACTACAATTTTGTCAGCGTGCAGTAAATCAAAAACATTTAACTGGTCGGCTGCAATTAGTTTTAAATTTTCAATGTTGCGGGCTGACAAATAAACATTATCTGTATCCGCAATTTCAGACAAAATTAACAGTGCCTTGCTTTCTGGCACTACTCCCCAACGGGAAAGTGCTGCCACTAAGTCTTTTGTCTTCGGGCGAGATAGCTCAGTGCTAAATTCTTCTACTACGATCAAGTCGTCAATACGACCGACAAATGCTGTCCGCAGTGCTAAACGTCGCTCTTTGCGGTTCAACTTCAGGTCGAAGTCTCTAGGCTTTGGCCCAAAGATCACACCACCACCACGCCACAATGGTGAACGAATAGACCCTGCACGAGCGCGACCAGTACCTTTTTGTCGCCAAGGTTTACGGCCACCGCCTCTGACTTCAGCACGAGTTTTTGTACTGGCATTTCCTTGACGAGCATTAGTCAATTGCCGTACTAAGGCGCGGTGTACGATATGAGACGCTGTTTCTTCTTTGGCAACGCGCAACTCGAAGGTCGTCTCGCCGACCTGTTCTCCTTGCCAATTTTTAACTACGCTTTCAACCATTTTTGTTATTTGTCCTTTGTCATTTGTCATTTGTCATTTGTCTTTTGCCATTTGTCCTTAGCCAATGACTAATGACTAATGACTCTTGACTAATAATGACTTTTGACTATCCCACTACTTTTGCAGGTACAACACTTACTAGAGCGCCTGGTTTCCCAGGAATTGCTCCCTTGATTAGCAATAAATTGCGTTCTGCATCAACTCGCACTATGGTCAGCTTACGGATTGTGATGCGTTTACCACCTAAACGCCCTGCCATCCGCTTACCTGGATAGACACGACCTGGTGTTGTACCAGCACCAATAGAACCTGGCGCTCTGTGGTTTTTGGAACCGTGTGACATGGGCCCACGACCAAAGTTGTTGCGCTTCTGGTTTCCGGCAAAACCGCGACCGATGCTTGTGCCGACTACATCGACAATTTGACCCGCACTAAAAATATCTGCTTTAATCTGTTGACCTAAAGCATAATCACTAGAACTATCAGTGTGATATTCATTTAGGTGACGCAATGCTGGGGCAGATGATTTAGCCAAATGACCCAGTAGTGGTCTGTTTAGTGCCTTTGGTTTAACTTCGCCAAAACCAACTTGGATGGCAAAGTAACCGTCGGTTTGTTTCGTTTTAACTTGTGTAACAGTGCATGGCCCTGCTTGAATGACAGTCACAGGAATAGCTACTCCTGCTTCGTCAAATATTTGGGTCATGCCCAGCTTGGTGCCGAGAATACCTACAGACACAGTAACTGGTTCTCCTTTCTACTTGCTGACCTTGGAATTGGACTCTAGAGGACACGCTTTGTACGCATCAGTTGAGGCTGAGTTAGCCTGCGAAATTTGGAATGGTTTCAGTAAACCAGTCCAAAAACTTTGGGACACAACAAACCGTGTCCGTACTGCTTGGTGAATCTGTTTAGCTTCACTCAATAGATCACCAGAACAGCTACAATTCTCTTCCGTTTGGGAAGGAGTAACTTCTGGAATCAATGCAAGGCGCTACAGCTTTAAGCTGTGTGCAGCAATGCTTTCGTCCAAGCAATTGCTCTGGCACTTTCTGGAGGCAGCGCTGTCGGCGGGTTTTCCGATTTGTGTACGCCCTAATGACGGTTTCCCGGAGATTGGCTACTGCCCTGTTGCAGTTGGACTTAAGCGGTCTTTACCACCCAGTATCCATTAACTGAGACTGACGTAATGCCATGAAACCAACATTGCTGCTCAGTTTTACTTCCTTAAATACCTTAAACTATTGTTTAAGATTTCGCCTGCTTTTTCAGAGGCACGGGAGCAAATTCACTCTGGCGCTTAGGATTGGCTTTGATTGTTCATCCATAAGCCCCAATGTTGACCTGAAAGCTTTCTTAGTTTACCAGTCTATGATCAATCTGAGTTATATTATCCAATTTGGATTAAATTATCAGCTTTTAATGCTAACACTACTTCAGAATGACAGTAAAAAGTTTATCTAATTTGCGTGTTTGGTCACAATCTAATAATATAAATTATTTATTTATGTTTGTCCAGTAATTTATAGAGTTATTTTTAGGGAGTAGGGAAGAACAGGGAAGCATGGGGCAAAGGGAGAATAAAAAATTATCTCTTTCCCCTCTGCTCCATGCTTCCTGCCCCTCTGCCTCTTCTCAATACCCAAAGAA
Organism: Nostoc sp.; assembly: GCF_036917775.1. GTDB lineage: Bacteria > Cyanobacteriota > Cyanobacteriia > Cyanobacteriales > Nostocaceae > Nostoc. The sequence continues at coordinate 163,177 of NZ_JBALEQ010000083.1, read as the reverse complement.
AATGCTTTTAATCTATCAGTTCAGGGTAAATAATAGAGATATCTAAGTGGGATACGACGAAAATCTATGGCACTAATTACCACTGGCAACGGTTTAATCCGCGATCTGGAAAAATTTGGCGCTCTTGGAGTGTATGTACCTCTGGAAGGGGGTTATGAAGGTAGATATCAGCGCCGACTACGCGCTGCTGGCTATACCACCCTCCACATTACTGCCAAGGGACTAGGCGACGTAGCTGCCTATCTCACAAGAATTCATGGAGTCAGACCTCCTCATCTTGGAAAAAAAAGCACTGGTAGCGGTGCGGCAGTAGGTCAGGTGTACTATTTGCCACCAATTCTCGATTCTCATCTAGAACAGCTACCACCAAAGTCAAAGGGGCTGGTTTTGTGGATTATTGAAGGGCATATTCTTTCCAATGAGGAACTTGAGTATTTAACGAATTTGCCTCAGCTAGAACCACGAGTGAAAGTAGTAATTGAGAAAGGTGGCGATCGCGCCTTCCGTTGGACTTCTCTAGAAAAAACTCTGTTAGCTAGTTAGTCCTTTGTCATTAGTCATTAGTCATTGAGTTATCAGCAAATGACTAATGACTTAATTCAATCAGCATTTCAATAATGCTGAGTCGAAAAGCACAAGATGCAAATAATCGGCGGGAAGTCTGGTAAATAAATGCTGTATCTAGACGAATTTGCTTAACGCCCATCTGATGAAGGGTACGTCAACTTGTGTCGCGGGGTGAATCAACAGAATTTCTGGAAATTGTTGCAGAAACGGTAGAAGTGGTCATCTGAAATGGTTGTAAGATTTAGAGACTACGGCAAAAGGCTTTCTGATTTTGAGACAGAAATTTTAGTTCGCTGCCCACAATGCAATCGTACTGCCAAAATATTGACTGTAAACTCTGAACAATCGAGTCCGAGTTCAATCAAAAGAATTACTTGTCAGCACTGTAGCTATACAAAACAACAGCCAAAGAATGGGCAGCGAAAAGCTGCATTGTTTTTGTGGCAAAATAATTACAAGGCTAAAAGAAATTCTAGCTATGGAATATTAGACCATTTTTTTGGCTTGCCCTTGTGGTTACAAACCTCCTGTTGCGGTCAGGTGCTATGGGCGTATAATGAAGCACATTTGAACTTCTTGGAAAGCTATGTTCAATCAAGGTTGCGAGAACGTTTGCCTAATGACATATTAGGCTGGCACAATGGCAGTCTTGCCAGTCGCCTACCCCGATGGATAAAGTTGACGCAACATCGGGAAAAAGTTTTACAAAAAATTCAACAGTTAAAGCAGACGTTGTAATTAAGGTTTTAATCCTGCTGGTGAGCAAATTTATAACCACGCCACAGGAAAGTGCGATCGCAATCACTAGCAAAAGTCAACAATATGTTATAGTTAATAAAACTTAAAATCAATTAAAATATAATCAGCATAAAGAGTCATAACTAATAACAATTTCTTAACGACTTACATATAGACAAAATACTCACCAATTATTCAGATAAACAAACGATAAAGTTGAACTTCTGGACAAATGATGCAAGTTGCTAAGAAGAAATTCAAGTATTTTCATAAAAATAAAACTAATATTAGTTTGTAGTAAGGGCTTTAGCCATATTTTCCCAGAGAGATCCGCTTATTAACAACCTTTATTTATTGATGCACAGTAAGTTATCTAGATAAGTTGCTATTTTGCTCGTTTAAAAAAGATATCGCACAGAAAATTGCAGCCAATTGCAGTCAAGACTAGGCATACTGAAAAGAGAGAGAAAACTTTAGACAACTCCCTGCAAAATCGACGTGAAGGTGATTAAGCAACAATGAGACGTAAACCAACTGGTAGATCGGCTACTACTTCTAAACCCTCTATTTTCCAATCCCCTATGTTTAACCTCTTCACCATCGCAATTATGGGAGGGGTGTTGATTCTGGGAATTGGGATTGGCATTGCTTTTAGTTCTACAACCACGTTAGCCCCTTCAAATGTGGCTTCCCGTGAATTTATTGACACCAAAGCACCAAACCCTGAAATTTGTGTGCAGTATGGAGCTAGCGCGATGGTGATGGACGCTAGACTGTTCGTTACTCTCAACCCTTTTAATGTCTATGTTGCCCAGCCGAGTATGCGTCCTGGATGTGTGATCCGACAAAATAATTGGGCGCTTTTAGAGAACCGGAAGCTGGTGACATCCGATCAGGTTAGAGATTGCAAAAATCGCCTGAATACTTTTGGTTTCACAGGTAACTTGGACAGTGGTCAACCTGATATTAGGTGTATATATCAGAATGAAGCTGCTCAAAACTTCTTTACGGCTCAACCAGGGGCAGTTGGAACACCTCAAGAAACGGATAGATTTTGATTTGGGGATTGGGCATGGGGCATGGAGAAGAGACAAGGGAGAGATTGATTCAATAATTCCCCCTTGTCTCCCTTATCCTCCTTGTCTCCCAAATCCCCAATCCCTGCTCTCCGGCGATCGCATCTTCCTTCATCAGATCACTCGTACTCATCACGGATAATTGTCAAACCTAAAGCTTTGTAGGCACTCAGCATATTATTAGATACTGTTGGTGCTGTTACTAGGTAAGTCAGGGCATGAATCGACTCCACTAGATAAGGAGCAGCCGTGTCTAATTTTTCTGCTGTCACTAATCCTACTACCTCAGCCGATCCAGCAATCATAGCTCGTTTGACGTGGGCTTCGTCGAGGTTAGGTACACTAATCCCAACTTCTGGATGTAAACTGCAAACCCCCAACATACACAAATCTGCACGAATCATCCGTAATGTCTCAATCGTGACTGTACCCACGTTCACCAAGGCTTTTTTGTAGAGTTGTCCACCTAACATCACAACCTCTATATGGGGATGTTCTGCTAAAGCAACTGCTATTGGCGGACTATTTGTGATCACTGTTGCGTGCAAATCTAGGGGCAAATGACGGGTTACTTGGAGAGTTGTCGTACCTCCATCTAAAATCACCACCTGTCCCGTACAAACTAATTTTGCTGCTGTCCGAGCGATCGCTTCCTTTTCTTTTGGCGCTTGCTTTTGGCGATCGGCATAACTAGCTGTGGCTGGAGATTTGAGGAGCGCTCCCCCATGAACGCGTTGCAATAGTCCGGTTTGTGCCAGTTCTCGCAAGTCCCGCCGAATCGTATCCTCAGAAACTTTGAGAACAGCACTAAGTTCTGTCGAAAGTACCTTTTTATCACGACGCAGAATTTCTAAGATGAATTGTCGTCGTTCAGCAGTTAACATAATTAATTTTCCTGAAATTGCGTTTTTGAACTTGAAATTGCGTGTTTGTGAGTTTATACTTATTGATATGCAAGTTTTTGTACGGGAATCCGTAACTTCAATTGAATTCAAGCACATTCATGCACAATTGAATGTATTGATTTTCGCATTTGATGAAACTATATGGTTCCACAATGGTTCCCAATGGTTAACTTGAGCTTGGATAATTGTTGCCCAGTGGGGGTTTTAACAATTTTTTTATTGCGATCGCGCATTCGGTCTGTTCAAATTGTTTTTTATTCAATCAATAAACCATGACTACTATTAATACCCAATTTCCAATTGATCTCGGTGCTTACAAACCTTTAGCGCTCAATCCAGCAAATTCCAGCCTCACAGATGAACAGCGAGAGACTCTAAAAGCGAATATTCAACTCTGCCGAGATGCGATCGTCTTTTTTACAGCGACTGGCGCTGCTAGCGGAGTGGGTGGCCATACTGGTGGGCCTTATGATACAGTTCCAGAGGTGATGATTCTCGATGCCTTTTTCCGGGGAGCATCGGAGCAATTTGTACCGATTTTCTTTGATGAAGCAGGACATCGAGTTGCCACCCAATATCTGATGGCAACGTTGCATGGTGACTTACCTGCGGAGCAACTTTTACATTATCGGCAAGCACATTCCCATTTACCAGGACACCCCGAATTAGGGCTAACTCCTGGTGTGAAATTTAGTTCTGGCCGCCTGGGCCATGTTTGGCCTTACATCAATGGTGTAGCAATGGCGAATCCAGGCAAGGCCGTTTTCTGTCTGGGTTCTGATGGATCGCAGCAAGAAGGCAACGATGCAGAAGCTGCTCGCTTGGCTGTTGCTCAACATCTCAACGTCAAACTGATTATTGATGACAATGATGTAACGATCGCTGGACATCCTTCTAAATATTTACCAGGTTTCAGTGTCGCCAAAACTTTAGAAGGACACGGTTTGAAAGTACTTCAGGGAGACGGCGAAGACTTAGATGATTTATACCGTCGTATTTGCGAAGCTGTAAATACTCCCGGAGCGATCGCTATTATCAATAAACGCCCGATGTGTCCTGGTATTGAAGGTTTAGAAGGCTCCACTCATGGTCATGATGTAATTTCTGTAGATTTAGCAGTTAAGTATCTAGAATCTCGTGGACAAACTGCGGCGCTCGAATACCTTAAAAGTATTGAGAAACCCAAACAAACATATACATTTCTGGGTTCCAGCGACAAATGGGGCGCTAACCGCAATGTGTTTGGTGAAGCTGTGGTGGGTGTCCTAAGTCGCATAAGTGAGGCGGAGCGTAAAGAAAAAGTCAAGGTCATTGATAGTGACTTAGAAGGCTCCTGTGGTTTGAAAAAAATTCATGATACATACCCAGAAATATTTATTTCCTCCGGCATCATGGAACGGAGCAACTTCTCTGCTGCGGCTGGATTTGGGATGGAGAAGGGCAAGCAAGGTATTTTTGCGACTTTCAGCGCCTTCTTAGAAATGTGTATCTCAGAAATTACAATGGCACGGCTGAACTATTCTAATGTTCTGTGTCACTTTTCCCATGCGGGTATAGATGACATGGCAGATAATACCTGCCACTTCGGTTTGAACAATATGTTTGCCGACAATGGCTTGGATGATGGCTACGAAACACAGTTGTATTTTCCAGCAGATGTTAATCAAATGACAGCTTGTGTAGAAGCTATATTCTTTGAGCCGGGACTGCGGTTTATTTTCTCCACCCGTTCCAAAGTGCCCAATATTCAGGACAGCAACGGCAATGACTTATTTGGAAGTGGTTACAAATTTGTTCCCGGTAAAGACGAGGTTGTAAGAGAGGGAACACAAGGCTACATCGTTAGTTTTGGCGATGCTCTCTACCGTGCTGTTGATGCTGTAGAGCGTCTTAAGCAAGAAGGGTTAGACGTTGGTTTAATTAATAAACCAACTTTAAATGTTATTGACGAAGAAATGATTACCAAAATTGGTAATACTCCTTTTGTGCTTGTAGTAGAAGCCTTCAACCGGCGAACAGGCTTAGGCAGCCGTTTCGGTTCTTGGCTGCTAGAGCGGGGGTTGACTCCCAAATATGCCCATCTTGGAACTCATAAAGAAGGTTGTGGTGGTTTGTGGGAACAGTACCCATATCAAGGTATCGATCCAGTGAGCATTATCAACAAGGTTAAGGAGTTAGTTGGAGGACAGTAATAGCTAAAAGCACAACATTATTAGGGCATGGCGCATAGTAAATGGGGCATTGGTTCGATTTTCCATGCCCAATCCCCAATGCCCAATCCCCAATTTTTATTTAGTTTTGGGTAAAGGTTGGCCAAACTCGATTACCTGGGGATTGGAAACATTGGGGATTGTTGGAACTGGAAATTCTGACGTGCCAGAAGGAGGAATACTATTTAAGTTACCGGGTTGATTTGGGAAAGAAGGAGGTGGAAGAATCAAAGCAGGTTGTTGAGAGGATGTATTCGGATTTAGGGGAGGTACGGTGACAAAAGGCTGCCCTGAGTTATTAGTAATTGTTGTAGGTAAGTCATTTGATATAGGCGGAACTGTGAGTAAGGGTGCTTGTAAATTAGTAGTAGTTACAGGTAGGTTACTAGGCGGCTGTGACTTATATGGTGTTTGAGGTTGTTTTTTAGGTGAAGATGCGGAATTTATTGGTTTCGCGGCAGTAGTTTTACCAGAACTAACCGGACGTAATACCCAGCGAGTGGAGTTTTTTCGGGAAACTGGTTGCAGTTGTACTTGCTTAGGATTAAAAGTAGTCCCTGGCGCTAAATCTAAGACAATGCGTGTGTCATTTGCATTCAGTTGAGAAACGCGAATGCTTTTGATTGCTCCAGAATAATTTTGTTGCGTGGTAACTTTGCCCAACTTGGTATTCGGTAAATCTACAACAAGCCGAGAGGGTTGGACTAAGTAGAAATAACGGGGGGTTGTGTTTGCTGAAAGGTTAATTTCGAGTTGCTGTGTTTTTGGGGAAAAACGCCAATTATCGAGCTTTGCTACTGGTGTAGCAGCAGTAGTACAAGTTTCAAGGGCGATCGCTGCACAAAAGCCCAATAGACTGATGTTAAATATCTGCTTGCGCCATTGGCAAAATTGCCTAGTCTTTAGTCCCTGATCCATTCTTTTTATCTGCTCCATAAAACCCATACAATGCGCTCACATTGATGTTTACTTCGCGCTTCCAATCTCGTAGACGCGATGAATCGCGTCTTTACTCATCCCCCAATTCAATTAGCTTTTTCGGGCACAGCAGTAAATTTTAGGGTTTGTGGAATGCCATTTATGGTTAATTGACCAGTCATATTACCTTTATCCACAGGTTGCATTTGAATTGTGACTGAATTCAGAGGATCATTTTGGGGGCGAGGAAGATTACAAAGGATTGATCTACCAACTTTTCCAGATAAATTTAACTGTTTATTTCGGAAGATGCCTGCCAGAGAGTGCTTTTCGTCAGTATCGGCGTTAGCGTTTGCCGGTAATACAGAGGCATTTAAGTAAATACCCGACTGCTGAATGTTTAACGTTAGAGTATCCGATTTTTCACAGTTCGGCAAATTCTCTGACAGGGTTAGACGATATCTACCGTTCACTGGCGGAGGAGCCTTAAGATTGTTTTCCCCGTAAACGCTTACAGTTTTAAACAACACTAGTACTGAAATTATTGCTACTCCGTAAAAAGCCAAAGATTTGAACTGGAAATGATTCATAATTTCAATTCCTCAATGTTGGCTCTTGACTACTAACTTCAGGCAGCATAGAGGCAAGGTGAGCGGTAACTTGACTGTAGCGGCGGGTAATTAACAGGGAAGAACGACATTGGATAGCTAATTGATCTGTATATCTTCCCAAGGTTTGGCGTTCGATACCCCAAGTACGGCTGGTGCCAGCAATAGTTAAGTCAACACCTTCTGAGGCTTGAATTACGGCTTGGATTGGTTCTGGGGCTTCGACAATTTTAATTTCAATGCGATCGCGGACACTGGTGGGTAATTGCTCCATCATCGTGTGCAGTTCGTAACTCAATTCTTCTCTAGTATGATTTGCTGCTATCTGTAATATTTGCAATATACAAGTCTCACTATTGATGAGCAGTCTTAAAGCTAGTATTAGTGCTAAATCATCATGGATATTTGCAGAATAAGGTACGAGTAAACTCTCTAATCGCTCTTTGCCTTTATCTACAAATACTGCTACATCTACTGGTGCGGTGGTAAGCATTTGTCCGACTCGTCCACCTAAACGATTACTACTAAAAGCTGGCCGATGCCAGCCTACAAGAATTAAATCAACTTGTTCTAATGTGGCAATCTGTGCTGTTTCACGGGCAACGTTGCTGGAGATGCGAACGATAGGATGCACACAAGAACGAGTTTCTGGTGGTTCGAGAGTATTAATCAATTCTTCTAGTTGGCGGCGGCGCTGGGCGATTAATCGGTCTGCTTCAACTGGGGTACTTTCAAAGGCATAGTCTTCTTGAAATTCAATCAGGCTAAGGGGGTTAACTACGGCAGGATATCGGTAATTGAGAGCCACACCGACGGCTGGCTGTGCCAAGGCTACTGCCAACTGTACTAAACCTTTTTGCGTACTTGGATTAGCCACTGGCACCAAAATTCGGAAAGGATGAGGGTAAGTTTCACCTCCAGCAGAAGTATCTATACCTGTTTCTGCTTCCGACTCCGGTTCCACCATATCTAACCTGATTAGCTTCTTCGGATATGTCCATTCCAGCAATGGCGAGGTCATGAATGTAGTTACCAATGCCATAATTACCAGCATGGTAAATATTAAGGGGGAAATTACCCCTAACTCTAGACCAATGTTTAGTACTATCAGTTCGGTTAAACCGCGAGTATTCATTAACCAACCGAGTGCCGAGGCTTCCCGTTTACTAATGCCACTAACACGGGCTGCGACATAAGTGCCAACATATTTGCCTGCGATCGCTACTCCTAAAACCAACGCACACAAAAGCCACAATTCTGGACGGTTGAGCAAACCAATCTGTGTCTTTAAGCCACTGTAGGCAAAAAATATGGGTAGCAAGAATATCAAAACAAAATCTTCGGTTTTTACTGCCAGTTCCCGCACTAAATCCTCATTTTTGGGCATTGCTGCTCCCAGTAAAAATGCCCCAAAAATTAAGTGAATCCCAATTAGTTCGGTAATTAATGCCGACGCAACGACACCCATATAAATCCCAGCTAGCAGCAATTGGCTGAGTCGTCCTGCACGGAGGTAGTGTTTAGCAAGGCGTTGGAGGAACCAACGTCCCGCCGTCAACATCAAGCCGATGTAAACGATGCTGGCGATAATTGTGGGTATGGCACCAGCAAAGTCACCAGTTCGCGCCACTGCGATCGCAACTGCCAAGAGACACCAAGCTGTTACATCATCCACGGCTGCACAAGTTAGCGCCAAGGTTCCTAAACGTGTTCCTTGTAAATTGTTTTCAGTAATGATTCGCGCCAACACTGGAAAGGCAGTAATTGACATTGCCGCCCCCAAAAACAAGGCAAAGGCGGTGAAGGATACACTTGCATTGGAAACTAGCGGGTAAAGGATCGCAGCTAGCAATGTTCCCAAGGAAAACGGCACTAAAATGCTGACATGAGAAGTTAAAACAGCTACTTCTAATTGCCCACTCAGATATTTTGGATTTAGCTCTAGCCCAATCAGAAACATGAAAAATATTAGTCCCACCTGAGACAAAACATTTAAAAAAGGAATAGTTTCTGGTGGAAACAACGTAACTGCTAAATGGGGAGCAACTAAACCAAATAAAGATGGGCCGAGCATTATCCCGGCAACAATCTCACCAATTACCAGAGGTTGCTTAATGGAACGGAATGCTAGCCCTACTAGTCGTGAAAGTCCAATAATAATCAGTACTTCAACCAGAACGAGAATAACTATGTGCATGGTTTCCTCACAATTCACTATCTGGTTTCTCTAAGATAAATCTTTAAAGGTCCTGAAAAGCCCAAGTTCATTAGATACAATCAAGATTAATTTGCACTTAGTTGTAATGTCAATTACTGAAAGGATGCACTTGAAGAGGTGAAAAATTAATTTTGATGATTTTTGGAGATAAATTTAGAATAACTTCCGAATTGCCGATCCAAAAAATAGATAATTGGTGTGCTTTCGTAGTATTCTTTAAAAACTGTCACAAACAAATTAGCCGTTATAGCTTAGAGTCTAAGCGGATAATTTTACCCAACTCCGATGTAACTAATATCAGTTAATTGGTACTTAATTTTATATTTATCTTTGCTTAAGCAGAAGACTTATCATAGCTTGTACCATGCAATAAAAAAGCAATCAGTGGTGATGCCATGAGTGTAGTAATGACTGCCATAATAACCATTATAGTGAATAAAGTCGGGGTAATTATACCTTGTTCAAGACCAATATTAAGGATGATTAACTCCATTAAACCACGAGCATTCATGAGAGCGCCAATAGTTGCAGATTCACGCCAATTTTCCCCGGCTAACCTTGCAGCCAACATACAAGCGACACCTTTACCAATAATTGCGATCACAATAATTAACAGCGTAATTCCCCACAAAGTAGGCGTGTTTACCAATCCAATTTGAGTGTTCAGTCCAGAGAAAACAAAAAATATCGGTAGTAAAAAAGAAGTAGTTAAAAACTCAGTATATTGGCGAATTTGTTGGGCGAATTCTCCGCGTGGTGTTACTGCTCCCAGCACGAAAGCACCGAATATTGCATAGATGCCTGTAATATCGGTAAACCATGCACAAAACATCAAAATTATCAACATCAAAGTCAGAGTTTGTCTGTTCACACCTGCATCGCGTTTTGTCATCCGTGTGAACACTCTCAGTAGAGGTTGACCGAGAAAAATCGCAAATAGCACGTAGCAAATACCACCACCAATTGCTAATATGGCAATGCTCAAAGAATTTTTCACGCTAGCAAGGACGATGGCTAGCAAACACCAAGCAACTCCATCATCTACCGATGCTGCACCTAAAGCCAAAGTCCCAAAGCGGGTTTGTGCAAGACCGCGTTCGTAAAGAATGCGAGCTAACATCGGAAATGCTGTAATTGTCATCGACGCACCTAGATACAAAGCGGCTGACCAAGGTGTTACCTTTGGTTGAAAGAAATCGCCATTGTGATACAACCAAAAAGATGCGATCGCTCCTAAAATAAAAGGAGTGATAATTCCAGCAGCAGATAGCAGACTTGCACTTTTGATATGATGTTTTAAGAGTTTAGTGTTGAACTCTAAACCAATTAAAAACATATAAATTACTAACCCAATCTGGCTGATAGCATATAAAATCGACATCGATGGATTGGGTATCTTGAGTCCTACAGCCGTGATGATGGGAAGCTTAGGAAAAAGCCATTGCTGAAAATCTGGTGCAATCAATCCCAAAAGTGATGGCCCTAGCATTACACCTGCAATCATTTCGCAAACAACATCGGTTTGACCAAGATAGCGCCGTCCTAAAATCGTGATGATGCGACAAGTGGCTAAAATAACTGTAAGTTGCAAAAATAGCTGAATAACTAGATCAAAATTTGACATTGCATTTCCTTAATATGCGTCTCTGCATTGAAAAATCTTTTCAGACTCCAAAGCTTGTCCTGTTTTTCTCATAGATGACTACATCAGCACAAGTGCTAATTTTAGAAATATTAAGATAGCTGCTTTTAATTTGATAACAACTGCCCTATTGTTCGTAAAAACGGATACAACTTTGTATCAATACAACATATTGCATCCAAACTGAAATCGCCACATATAGCAGATTGCAATCTTTATAAGGTACAGATGATTTTAAGGGCACAGCAGTACTGTGCCCCTATCTGTGTGCTTGATTTACCTGAAAAACGCTGTATTAGTTTAATTTTTACAAACCGATGTCTTTGCATAACAATAACATTTATGCAATAACTCTCTAAAACTCTTATTCATTCTCTACAAGACCCTCTTCAATTTACAACCATTCACCACCCCGAAAACGCCAACGAAGGAAAATAATTCGCATCAGGCTTTGGGAACTAATAAAAACTGCTAGCCACACGATGCTATAGTGCAGTAGAAAAACTGTTAACGGTAATTCTTCTTTCGGTAAAGGTATTGGTAAAAAACCAAACAGTTTTACTCCACAGAACACAAATACTAATTCCCATATACCAGCTAAAAGTTGATAAGCTGCTGGCCAATCCCTGTCCCATCGGGATTTTTGGAGATAGTTATAAAGCACATCCCAACCTAAGCCAAATACAGCAACATAAAGAAGTATCCAAAAATAAACCGAGTTAGCACCAGGGCCAATCCAACCCATTGCAAAAGGCAGAGATACAAGTACACCCACAGTTGCAAGTAATAATAATCGAGTTTGCCAACGACCAAATAAAGTTGGTGTCATAGGAGTGCTGAGTGCTGAGTTAGGAGTTAGGAGTAATGAATAATATAGAGAAATTAGAGTTTTTATAGATGGATTTTGACTCGCTTCATTAAAAAATTAGTAAGATTGTGGTGCTTTTTGCGAACATGGCAAATATGAAAATCTTGGCTAATTTCAAAGCACCAACATATCTATATTAATTAGGATTGTTTAAGATGATAATTAAATTGAGAGTGGTAAGCTGCATTGGCAAAGCCTACTGAATGTATTGCATCCCAATTTATCACATCTTCTAACAAAGCTTGATAACCGAGTGTATTGGGATGAAGACCATCTTCACTTAAACGTTTGAGCCGCCAATTTTCACCGCGTTCCATCCATTGCTCAAAAATATCTAAATAGGGAATCTGGCGTTTGCTGCAAGCAATTCGAGTTGCTTCTTTGTAGCGGTACTGATCGACATGATTATAGTAAAAACAATCTAAAAATGGCATCTTGGCTTCATCTACTGGCACCATGCCCACAAATAACACCGGACAAAGTTGCTGTGCTAAATCTAAAAGAGTTGCAATTTCTTTTTCAAACAATGTAAAATCTGTATAATTGCGACCATCGGGACGCGCTAACCGCGCTGAGTCATTCACACCTACGGATAAAATAATCAAGTCGGGGACACGATTTCGCAGTTCACCTCGGTGGCGAAATTCTACTTCTAGCCTTTGTGCTACTTGTTGCGTGCGATCGCCTCTTACCCCTAAATTATAAAGAACATGACCCGCACTATCCGGCAACATCCACCATCGCCGTAGTTGCTCGATCCAGCCTCCTTTTTCCGGGTCGCCGAATCCATAAATTAAGCTGTCCCCCAGTGCGACAATCTTCATTGACTGAAAGTGATTTGGTGGTATAGACAGCTGCATTGAGGAAGAAGCTAGAAATGTGTGCATTTAACAACTATATTTTATATCTATACAAGATTCTATACATTTCTATACCATAGATGGCTATCTTTAGTGTGCAAGCATCTATTTATTGATATGGTTGCAAGGTTAATATAGCCGTAGTTGAGGGTCTGAAAGCCAAGTGTCGAGTTTAGAACTTGAAATGGCCGAGGCATTGCACAAATCATTGATACTAGACTTCTTGCAAAAGTAACAAATGCCAAGATCTTGGGGAAAGGGTAAAGGGTAAGGGGAAATTTCATCCCTTTCCCCACTTCTGCAAGAAGTCTACTGATAATATGAAGTTGAGAGAGAAACCCATGACAGTCTCTATCATTCCCACTTTTAAGACTGGTTCGGTAGACAGCAAATAAACATCATAAAAAATTTCCCTAACCCTCTTAATTTACTAAGATGATTAGGGACTTAAGAATGGAGCTAAGCGGATTCGAACCGCTGACCCCCTCAATGCCATTGAGGTGCGCTACCAACTGCGCTATAACCCCTTAAAATCCATTATACATAATCACTTAATTGTAGTACATTGTCAAGCTTTTTATGAAAACTAAATTTTAAATATCTCCTCTACCACTAGATACTCACAACGACACTTGCAACAAGTAGGTCATACAGTGCCCCATCAAAAAGTAAACTACTAACATGGCAGCAGCAGCTAGGGCAACCAATGTACCAGCCAACATGAGAGAAAATTCTTTACTCTCGTAGGCTTTTTCCATTAAGTGCAGCGACCACGCTACCAAAGCTACATCAAAAAGTAAAATAGGAAGCAACATATTTTTTAATATTTGTTAATACTTGTAAAATAATATTAACACCCTTTTTAAGAAGTGTGTCTAACCTCAGATAGATGTCATTAACAGGTGATTTGTGGATCAAGATAATGTTCTTACTGGTACATTGCGATCGCGCAAATAATTTTTGATTTCTGCTACGCTCAATTGCCCGTAATGTAACAAAGATGCGAGTAATGCTGCTTCAGCTTTGCCTTCAGTTAAAGCAGTGTAGATGTGTTCACAATTACCGGCACCACCAGAAGCAATGACTGGGATTTCTACAGAATCAGCAATTGCCCGTGTGATCTCGATGTCATACCCAGCTTGGGTTCCATCAGCATCCATACTTGTAACAAGTATTTCTCCGGCCCCCCGTTTTTCAACTTCTTGTGCCCACAATAGGGCATCTAAGCCTGTATTTTCCCTGCCACCCCGCACATACACATCCCAACCTGGATTCTCCGGGTTATTTCTGCGTCTGGCATCAATTGCAACAACTATGCACTGATTACCAAAGCGATCGCTTGCCCGATTAATCAAGTCTGGATCACGTACCGCCGCAGAATTAATACTAACCTTATCTGCGCCGGCTCGTAACAAAGCTTTAACATTTTCTAAGGATTGAATGCCACCACCCACAGTCAATGGAATAAAGACCTGTTCGGCAGTCCGGTAGACCACATCTAAAATTGTAGCTCGGTCTTCATGAGTAGCTGTAATATCCAGAAATACTAACTCATCAGCACCGGCTTCGTTGTAAACCTTGGCCAACTCTACCGGATCGCCTGCATCTTGGAGATTGACAAAGTTAACTCCTTTTACAACCCGTCCCGCCTTCACATCTAAGCACGGTAAGATTCTTTTAGATAACATAATAACTTTTGTACTTCTGGGTAATTGACCGGAATTTAAATTTTAAATTGGCGCGGGTATTTCCAAACGAAAATTTTCACGTATTGGGTATGGGGCATTAGGCATGGGGCATGGGCAAGAGGACTTGGGGACAAGGAGAATTGGGGACAAGGGGAAAGACTTGTTGCAAGTTCTCACAAGTCCCCTTGTCCCCTTGTCCCCCTGCTCTCCCCACTCCCCACTCCCTAGTCCCTTAAAAGTAGATAGCTGAATTATGGCGATAATCTCCTCGAAAAAACAGCCTCCAGAACCCAATGGAGAACCAAAACAGCTTCGAGAGTCGGTGAAAGCACCATCCACAGAAAATATTTTGAAGCCTGAAGCTGCTATTGATGAACAAGAACAGCAGGAAGAGGGTATTCGACCACACCGATTTGCTGATTACATTGGGCAAAAAGATTTAAAGGATGTACTAGATATTGCCATCAAAGCAGCCAAGTCTCGTGGTGAGGTGCTGGATCATTTGTTGTTGTACGGGCCGCCGGGATTGGGCAAAACCACAATGGCAATGATTTTAGCATCGGAAATGGGGGTAAATTACAAAATTACCAGTGCGCCAGCCCTAGAACGTCCACGGGATATTGTCGGGTTACTGGTGAACATGAAGCCTGGGGATATTTTATTTGTGGATGAAATTCATCGCCTCTCGCGGATGACAGAGGAAATTCTCTACCCGGCGATGGAAGATTATCGCTTAGATATTACTATTGGTAAGGGTTCTAGCGCTCGGATTAGAAGCTTGCCTTTGTCAAAGTTTACCTTAGTGGGTGCTACAACCCGTGTCGGTGCTTTAACTTCACCACTGCGCGATCGCTTCGGCTTAATTCAAAAACTCCGATTTTACGAAGTTGATGAATTGACTCAAATTGTACTGCGAACCGCTCAATTACTCAAAACCCCTATTACAGAAGATGGTGCCACAGAAATTGCCCGTCGTTCACGCGGAACACCACGGATTGCTAATAGGCTACTAAAACGTGTGCGTGATTATGCGGAAGTAAAAATATCAGGTGAGATTAATGAAAGTATTGCATCTGAGGCATTGCAACTATTCCAAGTAGATCCTTGCGGTTTAGATTGGACAGACCGCCAGATGCTAAGTGTAATCATTGAACAATTTAACGGCGGGCCAGTGGGCTTGGAAACAATGGCAGCAGCGACGGGTGAGGATACCCAAACAATTGAAGAGGTGTACGAACCTTATCTCATGCAGATTGGGTATTTAACTCGGACTCATCGCGGCAGGATGGCGACAAAAGCAGCATATAAGCATTTGGGATTCACGCCGCCTAATGAACAGTTGTCATTATTGTAATTATGGGGAATAGGGAATGGGGAATGGGGAATAGGGGATGAGTCTTTGATACTCGTGAATGAGTCTTTAACACTCGCTGACGAGTCTTTGATACTCGTGAATGAGTCTTTAATACTCGCTGACGAGTCTTTAATACTAGTGAATGAGTCTTTAACACTCGCCGACGAGTCTTTAATACTCGTGAATGAGTCTTTACGAGTCTTTGAACTCCATTCCCCATTCCCCATTCCCTATTCCCCATTCCCCTCAAGATAAACAGGTAAACCTAGATGATTAAGTTGATTAGTATTTTTCTCAGTCTGTTACTTGTGTTTGGCTGGGCTACTCCAGTTATGGCACAATCTCAACCGCCCATTACTCAAGAACAGTTAAAACAAGGTGATGAGTGGGCAAATCAAGCCTTTGCAGCGACGAATCAAGGTGATTTTGCGACGGCTGAAACTTATTGGACAAAGATTATTGAGCAATTTCCGACGAATGCAGGGGCGTGGAGTAACCGGGGAAATTCGCGGGTGAGTCAGAATAAATTAAAAGAGGCGATCGCAGATTATAACAAAGCGATAGAACTAGCGCCGAATGTCACCGATCCTTATTTGAATCGGGGGGCGGCGTTGGAAGGGATGGGAAAATGGGACGATGCGATCGCAGATTATAATCATGTCCTAGAACTAGATCCTAACGATGCGATGGCGTATAACAATCGCGGAAATGCCAAAACAGGTTTAGGGAAATGGGAAGATGCGATCGCAGACTACAAAAAATCTAATGAGATCGCCCCAAATTTTGCCTTCGCCCGTGCCAATTACGCCCTCGCTCTTTATGAAACAGGTCAAAAAGAGCAAGCAATCCGTGAGATGCGAAATATTGCCCGTAAATACTCCAAATTTGCTGATGTGCGTGCCGCCCTCACCGCTGCATATTGGGTAAATGGAGAACAAGGTGAAGCCGAAAGTAACTGGGTAGCAGCTTATGGACTTGATAGCCGCTACAAGGATATCAACTGGGTAAAAAATATTCGCCGTTGGCCTCCTAGTCTAGTTACAGCTTTAGATAAATTCTTGAAAATCCAGTAGGCACTTCTAACTCAGCAAAAATTTCTTTTCTTTGCCTATCTAGCTGTTTTCTGGTATACATCATTGTAATTAACCAAAATCAGGAACTATGACTCATTTTGGAATGATTTGTCCAGCATCAACTGGTCATCTCAACACTATGCTTCCCTTGGGAAAAGAACTGCAAAATCGGGGTCATCAAGTTACCCTATTCGCCTTTTCCGATGCTCAACCAAAGACACTAGCCGCAGGATTAGAATTTCGGGCAATTGGCGAATCTCAGTTTCCTTCTGGGGAAATGTCAGAATCCTTGGCTAAGTTGGGAAAGTTGAGTGGACTTGCTGCATTGAAATATACCGTCAATCTGCTCAAAGAAGGGGCAGATGTTATGCTCAGGGATGCACCACCAGCAATTAAAGAAGCGGGTGTAGAGGCGCTTTTAGTAGACCAAGTTATGCCAGAGGGGGGAAGTGTTGCAGACTTTTTAGGACTTCCCTTTATTACTGTTTGCAGTGCCGTAGTACTTAATAGAGAAGAGAGTGTTCCCCCGTTTATCACAAATTGGAGCTATAACCAAGCTTGGTGGGCACAACTACGTAACAAAGTGGGTTATAAGTTGTTAGATCGCATCGGCAAACCAATTAGAGAAGTAATAGCTGACTATCGCCGAGAGTGGAAGTTACCCCCACACTTTAGTGCCAATGAAAACTATTCTCTACTAGCTCAAATTAGTCAACAGCCGGCCCAATTGGAATTTCCCAGGCAGGATTTGCCCCAGTGCTTCCATTTCACAGGCCCTTATCATAGTCCAACTGGTCGGGAAGTTCCTGATTTTCCTTATGAGAAATTAACCGGACAACCCTTAATTTATGCTTCAATGGGGACTGTCCAAAATCGCCTATTGGGAGTTTTCAAATCTATTGCCGAAGCCTGTAATGGTTTGGATGCCCAACTAGTGATTTCGTTAGGTGGTTCTGCAACTCCAGAGGCTTTGGGAAGTTTAGCAGGAAATCCGCTGGTTGTTGGTTATGCACCCCAATTGGAATTGCTGCAAAAAGCAACTCTCACTATTACCCACGCAGGGATGAATACTACTTTGGAGTCCTTAAATAAGGGTGTACCAATGGTTGCCATTCCCGTTGCTAACGATCAACCAGGAGTAGCAACGCGTGTAGCTTGGGCTGGCGCTGGTGAGGCCATACCCCTAAGTCGTGTGAATGTTCCTAAACTGCGAACTGCTATCCAAAAGGTGTTGACGGAAGATTCTTATAAACAGAATGCAGTCAGGTTACAAGAGGCAATTCAGAAAGCAGGGGGTGTAAGTCGAGCCATTGATATTGTGGAACAGGTTGTTGCTACAGGAAAGCCTGTTTTGGCTCAGAAACAGTAATCAGAGAATTAACATATTAGATACAAATCAATTTTGGATAATTTAGCAACTGCGTAGATTTAGGTAAGCTTTGAAACCATAGAAAATTAATAATGACATCTTTCAGCAGAAAACTTGGTTTAGTAGAAAAGTGGATGGCACTAGGCCATGATGTGGGAGGTGGACTAATTGTAAATGTTGTTTACATGGAAGGTATCTTAACACCTGGTATTGTTAAACAAGCTCTTAAACTAGTTCAACATCGTCATCCCATGCTCCAGGTTTACATTGTTGAATCTGACAATGGATTGTATTTTCAATCGCAAGAAATAACAGAAATTCCCCTGCAAGTGATATACAAGCAAGATGAGAATGAAGCGATTAAAGTTGCTGAAAAAGAACTACATACAAAATTTGCAGCAGGTAAAAATCCTCTTTGTCGTTTAACTCTTCTGTATTCTGAACAACATCAAAATACCTGTGAAATGATTATTACCTTTCATCATGGGATTGTTGATGGTATATCATGTATGCGCTTTATTGATGATCTATTAGTTTATTGTCAGCAAATTAATGATGGAGAAGATATATATTATATAGAACCCCTGGATTTTCTTGCTCCAATAGAAAATCTAATTAATTATAATATTCTCACTCAAAACAAAATTGAAAATTATCAAGTTACAAATGAACAACCTACTCCACCACCCCAATTAATTATTGAACATCAAGCATCTGCAAATGAACGTTTTACTCGGATGCTACCGCGAATGCTTAGTCAAGAAAAGACTAAGATACTAATTGAAAAATGCAAACAAGAAAAAACAACTGTGCATGGTGCTATTTGTGCAGCAATGCTATTTACTGCTGCAAAATTACTTTCAATAGATAAACAGATAAATTTATCCTATGGATTACCTGTAAATTTGAGGAAATATTGTGATCCTGAAATCACAGACCAAAATCTAGGTTGTTTTATATCTGTGCTGGTTTTTAATCAGTTAGTTGAGTATAATACAATTTTTTGGGATTTAGCTAGAGAATGTAAATCCAAAATACACGATTCTTTAATTAACGGTGTCCATATAACTCTACTGCAACAAAGTAAATTACGTGATTTTGACAGAGATATCGTGATTAACTTTATGTTGGGTAAAGAAAATACTATGGGAAGAAATAATATTTTTTCAATTTCTAATAGAGGCAAATTCAAATTCCGATATAAATCCGATAAGCTAAAGGTTAAAGAATTATACTTTGCTACTCCTAACCATATTGGTGGTGATTGTTTTTGGTTAGGTGTTCTCACGCTAAATGAGCAGTTATTTTGTAATTTTATTTATGTAGAACCTATAATAAGTGAAAAAACAGCACAATTATTTGCTGATGATGTGATAACAGTCATAGAAAAAGTTTGCATAAATCAAAATTCCACATTAACAATTTTATCTCAGTCAGTTACCCAAAATTAAATATTTTTGATATGTGGGATTTCTTTGCTCGCCATATCGAATTTAAATATACAATCTTGTTGTCGTAATTTTGGAAGATTCAAATAATATGAACTGGGACAATAACTCAATCGTAATTTATTGCAATTTTCCATTTCATGTAGAAAATTGGTCTCCTTTATCTGTGAATAAAGGTATTGGAGGAAGCGAAGAAGCTGTCATTTACTTAAGCCAAGAATTAGTTAAGTTAGGCTACCAGGTTACTGTTTTTAATAGATGCGGTGATAAGGAAGGGGAATATAATGGTGTAGTTTATCAGTCTGTTGATAAATTTAATCCTCAAGATAACTTTAATGCCTTAATCTTTCATCGGGCTTGGACGCAACCGATGATGATGAAAGTAAAGTCAAAAAAAACTGCTATTTGGATGCACGACAACCCTAAATTATTTCCTCCAGTAGAAGATTCTCAGCAATCAGAATTTTTAGCAAGTTTTGACAAGCTGTTTATGCTGTCAAATTTCCATAAATCTCTACTTCCAAAGTGGATTCCTGAAGAAAAAATATTTTTGACAACTAATGGTATTAATGTAGAAGATTTTAATTTAACAGGAATTTCTAGAAATCCCAAAAGACTGATTTCGATTAGTGACTATACAAGAGGCATTGAACATTTACTTACTCAATGGGACAAGATTATCCAAGAAGTACCTGATGTTGAATTGCATATTTTCTATGGTTGGCAAGGAATTGATGCGCTGATTAATTCACCTTATATTAATAGATTTCCAGAATTACCAGATAAAAAGAAGCAAATTTTGAAGCTTTTGGAGCAAAGAAACGTATATGAATATGGCAGAATTGGGCACAAGCAGTTAGTTGAAGAATTATTTAAATCTGGAATCTGGGTTTATCCTTGTCATACTGCTGTTGAGATTTTCTGTATTAGTGCTTGGAAAGCTCAAGCGGCTGGTTGTGTTCCTGTAGTAACAACTTACGCCGGCTTAGATGAGACTGTTAAATCTGGTGTCAGAATTAAGGGGCCTGCTGGAGATGAACAGACAAATAATGCTTATATTGAAGCTGTAATTGACTTATTGAAAAATCCAGAGAAACAAGAAAGTCTGAGACAGGAAGCATTATCTCTAAAAGATTCCTTTGGTTGGGATAAAGTTGCTAAACAGTGGCACGAGGAATTTTTCTCAATTTAAATAAAATCCAGGGCTGTGCATAGGCATAGCCCATCGTAGACATCACTCTCACCTTATGTCATATGATTTCAGACTTTCTAAACAAAACTAGTCTCTCTGACTTCCTGATTTTGCTGGTGTCTCCCAGTCACCACCATCTGCACACCCCCTCCTGGGCTAAATAAGAAACCCTTACGCACTGGCTGCACTGGTTTGGTATCAGCCAGTTCCATCTGCCAGCGAGACAGCACTGTTGCCAAAACTACCTTCATCTCAAACAGGGCAAATGCCATCCCAATACAGCGACGGTTTCCGCCACCAAAGGGTAAATACTCAGATGTGGAAAACTGCCGTTCTAGAAAACGCTCTGGCTTAAATTGCTTCGACTGGGGATATAAATCTTCTCGATGATGTGTCAGATAAATGCAAGGAATCACTAAAGTACCAGGATTCAACTCATGGCCCATAATTTCTAGGGGGGATTTTACCAAGCGATTTAATGCCAACGATACCACTGGATACAAGCGCAGAGTTTCCGAACAAACAGCACTCAAATAAGGTAAACGCAAAATAGCATTTGGATCGGGGTTTTCGCCCAGGCTATCTAGTTCTTGCAGTAGTTTTGCCCGCACCTCTGGCAAATGATGAATCCAGTACAAAGCCCATGCTAAAGAAGTTGCAGTAGTTTCGTGGCCCGCCGCCAAGAGGGTAATTAACTCATCGCGTAACTCTACATCAGTCATCGACTGCCCCTCTTCATCACAAGCTGCCATCATCAAAGATAGGATATCAGTTCGAGATGGGTCAGGTAGCTCTTTGCGATCGCGAATCTCAGCATATATGAGTTCATCCATTTGCTCTCGCGAGCGCAGGAATATACCCCAAGGACTCCAAGAACCTAAATCTCTTTGCAGTGATGGAAAAACAAGCATCATTGCCGTAATAAAAGGTTGCTGTGGATTCAATATTTTCAGCAGCACTTCCTTGAGTTTTTCATAACGTGGCCCATCTGCTAGACCAAATACAGCTTTCAAAATCACCTCTAAGGAGATTTCTTGCATAGATGGCAGAACTGAAAAGGATTCCCCAACTTGCCATTGACTAATCACTCGCTCTGTAATCTCGCGGGTTAACTGACCATAAGCCAGCATTCTTTCTCCATGAAAAGGGGGTGTCAACAACTTTCGTTGGCGCTGGTGAGGCTTACCTTCTAGAGCTAATAATGATTGCCGTCCTAATAAAGGCGATTTAATACCCGCCTGTTCGCCAGAGTCCAACTGTTTTGGATCTGTCGTAAAAATCTGCTGAATCGCCTGGGGATTATTAAAAAATACTTGGGGAGTAAAAACAGGGCCAATCCGAAGAGTGAAGATATCACCATAGCGTTTAGCACAGGCTTCCATGTATTCTAAGGGATTAGTCAGCCATTGATACGTCTGTACCCAAGGGTGAGTTTGAGGACCATCAGGCAGTTTAAATGCAGACATTTTTATTAATCTCCCAATGATTAAAGCAAGATTGTTATTAGCAAGTTATTCATGCACCCCTAGCTTGATTAATCTTAGACCACAGATTGGGGAGATGAACTCACCAATTCTTGAATTTGTCTTGGAGTCAATTCTTGCACATTACGCAAAACTACTGCTGCTCCTGCTGCTATTAATGTCTGACTATAAGCATCACTACGGGCTGCTGTTTCCTGGACGTGGGGTGGTAAAACTCCTACACCAATCCAAGTGTGAGCAGAATGTAGACTCCGCGCTTTCTCAACGGTATACATATCTGCTACCGTATCTCCCACATACACGATCGCTAATTTTTGCTCAATTCCATTATCTAACTCACGAACTGTAGCAAAAAGCCCAGTGGGGTCTGGTTTTCCTGGTGCATCTTCCATCGCAATCAACACCGGAGATTTCAAACCCAGGCGTTTTTCTAAGACATAGTTGGCGGAAGCACGAGTTGCACCACTGAAAAATCCCCAAGCAATCCCAGCTTGGGTAAGTTGTTCTAAATAGCTAGGTTGTAATAATAAAGGTTCATTACAGATATACCCTGTAAAATTATTTGGGTCTGAGCCACGGTAACGCGATTGAAAAAACGCAACGATCGCACTGTAATCTAATTGCAGTTGCTCACGAGTCTGTCCTTGAGTTTCAAAGTAGCGATAAATTAATTCCTGCGATGCTTCCCAATCGTTATTCCACACTCCTTCTGACTTCAGTTGGTCAATATCTAGTGGGGTTGGGCGATATGCTTGGGTAGTAAAATATTCTACGGTATCTGCGATCGCTCGGCGATAGGAACCGCTAACATCGCGCACAACGCCATCAATATCGAAAATGGCGATCGCTTTTACAGAAGTTGGTTGAGTCATGGGGTAGGAAGCAAAAGAATTTTACTAATCATAATGCGCTCATGACTCAGGTAAAAAATCGGGGTCGAGGGCTTGCTCTGGTGTGAAGGGAGATTGTTCGGGGAAGGTAGCCAAATGCAATTCCGTTTCATCGGCAGCCAAGAGTCTAGCATCGTCATAACATAGCCCAAAAACCTCATCAAAATATGGTTTGAGGCTAGGACTTTCTTCTAGAGCTTCTCTGAGGCGTTTACGATGCTCACGAATTGTTGCTCGCCAACTACCAGAGCGCTTCTGGGCTTGATATTTATACTTCAATAGGTGCATCAGCACCACTTCCAAATTGCTTCTTAGTGCTTTCTTTTCACTCCTGCCCATTGTTTCAATTTCATCAATCAAATTCTCTAAATCCAGTTCTGTAAGCCGACCTTGCTTGAGCAGTTCTGCTGTGGTTTGAATCCACAGGTAAAAGTCTTGCTCATACAAATCTGAACCAGATGTTATTTGAGATTGGGGCAGTTGAGCAGTCATGAGCATCTTTTGTTAACGCCGACTACACCTTATGCTAGCCCAATCTCATCACTGTTTGGTCATTTGATAGGGTATTGCGTTAAAATAAGCGATCGCTATCCTAGTTCAGTAATGCCCGGAAATTCCCGGAGGTGTGATTGACCAAGTTTATTTTAAAAATTCTGTGGTTAGACGAAAACGTTGCTCTAGCAGTCGATCAAATTGTCGGCAAAGGCACCAGTCCCTTGACTAAGTACTTTTTTTGGCCCAGAAATGATGCCTGGGAAGAGTTAAAAAAGGAATTAGAGTCCAAACATTGGATTACTGATGTGGATCGTGTCGAGTTGCTTAATAAAGCAACAGAAGTGATTAACTACTGGCAAGAGGAAGGCAGAAACCGTCCAATGGCAGAAGCTCAATTGAAATTTCCAGAAGTTGCCTTCACAGGTAGCGCCTGATATTACAAAATTAGCTATTGTCCTGTTCTACAAGCTGCCACAGTTTGATAGTCTTGTCTCTGCTGCCACTTGCAATTAATTGTCTAACTTTGCTCACAGCAACAGCAGATACTGTGTCTACATGACCAGAGAGAGTAACAATCTCTTCTGCTGTGCTTACTCTCCAAAGTTTAACTGTTTTGTCGCAACTTGCACTTAGGAGTGTTTCGCCATCGGCAGTAAAAGCCACAGCCACCACAGACCAAGAATGGCCTACAAGTGTGCAAATTAGCTGACCTGTGTTTACCTGCCACAATTTAATAGTGTTATCATCACTACCCGTCGCCAAAGTTTGACCATCAGGACTAAACGCGACTGTCAAAACCGCCCATGTATGACCCGAAAGGGTGCTTAACAAGCTATAGCATGGGCGGTTTTGAATAAGGGAGAAGGGGGCAGGAGGAAAGGGGGAGGGGACAGGGGGCAGGGGGAAAGGGGGAATGTCCTCTGCTGTTTGTGAGTGGTTTTTTAACTCAGCACTATTCATATCTTCCTGCTCCCGTTCGGCTACGCTACTTCGACTGCGCTCAGTACAAGTCACGGCAAGCCTGTTCCCTGCTCCCCTGCCTCTTCCTAATGCAGGTATGTGCCACAGGCGAATTGTTCGGTCATAACTTGCGCTAGCTAAAAGCTGTCCTTGGGGACTAAATGCTACTGAATTTACTTGTAATTGATGTCCGGTTATGGTGCAAATTTCTGTGCCAGTATTGACATCCCAGAGTTTGATTGTCTTATCCCAGCTACCACTAGCGATAATCTGCCCATCTGGACTGAAAGCAACTGATTTTACGGCGTGTGAGTGTCCTAATAAAGTGCAGATTTCTTTTAATGTCTCAACCTGCCACAATTTGATAGTTTTATCGTCGCTAGCTGTTGCCAAAATTTGACCATCTGGACTAAAGGCGACTGATTTTACCGCTTGGGAATGTCCTGATAAGCTAGCTAGGATTTTTTGAGTATTTAAATCCCACAATTTGATGTTTTTGTCATCACCACCACTGGCTAAAGTGTGACTGTCAGGACTGATGGCAAGGGTATTTACACTACTCAATGTCCCGGAATGCACAGTTAGGGTATGCAAGCATTGCCAAGGAGGGTTTGGTAATTTTAAATTTTGAGTTTTACATTCCATACCCATTGTTTGCATAGCTTCATCAGCCGATTGAAAGCGGCGGTTAACAGCATTTTGTAGCAGCTTGTCGAGGATTTGGGCTAGGCGACTGCTAACCTTAGTAGTAAGATATTGTTGCCAAACCCAACAATCGTTAGCAATATCAAATAAATCAAAGGGAGGAATCTGGGTAAGTAAGTAAATACAAGTTACACCCAAGCTATATAAGTCACTAGCAAAAACTGCTTTTCCCTTTGTTTGTTCTGGTGCAGAGTATTCTGGACTGCCGATGCTGCTTTCAGATGTTAGCCGATCAATTTCTGTGACGATTTTCGCAGTGCTAAAATCGACTATAACGAAATTCCCTTTCTTGGTAATTGGGGATCTACGGATGATATTTTGGGGTTTAATATTGCGGTGGATGATGTGGCAATCGCTAATAAACTGGAAAACTGGTAACACATCTTCTAAAAGTTGCCAAATCTGAGTTTCATTAAAAGCCCCTTCTTCTTCAACCACCTGAGCTAAATTAGTGCCTGCAATAAACTCTTGCACTAAATAAAAATGCCCATTCTGCTGAAAATAAGCTAATAAAGCGGGAATTTGCGGATGCTTCCCTAATTCCTCTACGTGTTGCGCCTTTTGCTGAAAAGTTTTAAATGTCTCGTATTCCTGCGATAATTCTTGAACGACGCAAGGAATTGGCGGAAACTGACCCTCATCTACAGCGAGGAAGGTTTTACAGAATCCCCCTTTACCAATTGGTTTTAGTAAACGATAACGTTCTTGTAAAAACAAAATTTTCTACCAAAATTACAGGGTAGGCAAGATGCCTACCCAAAGTAAAATATAACCATTTTAAATTGCGTTTCTCGTAGGGTAGCAAAGCTGTGCTACCCTACCGGCTATTACTTATCTACTGGAAAATTCACAACTATCGGTGGAAGACCGTTTTCTGTGGTTGGTTGTGTTTGGGTAACTACTGGTTGCGGATGCAAAGGTGTTGGTGTCAATTCACCTTTACCAGTTTGATTCCATAAAATCATGGATAATAGTCCGTCCACTAAACCGTTATTGCTGCCGTTACTGCCAACTAAGACATCTGGAATTAAGCGGACATGGCGATCGCCTATAATCTGCATTAATTGCATTGCTGTATAACCTTGGGAACCCAAAGCTTCCACACCAGCGCGGTAGGTTTCAGCTTTAGCATTACCTGTGGCCCGAATACCTTCAGCCTCAGCAATTGCCCGGAGTTTTGTACCTTCGGCTTCACCGTTGGCCTGTTTAATTTGGGCTTGGGCTTTCAGGTCAGCAATATGCACACTCTGCTCCGATTTCACCATTTCTTGCTGAATATCAGCGAGTGCCGTTTCCCGAACAAGCTGCTGCCGTTGGGTTTGCGCCATCTGCTGGACTTCATAAGTCTTGCGTTCTTCTTCGGCAATCTTCCGGTCTGTCTGTGTCTGCATTAGTGACGCTGGTGGTAGAATATCACCAATCAGGGTGTCGATCGCTTGCACGTCATAAGCCCGCAATGCTGTTTTAATATACTCAGCAGCCTCAGATTGTCGTTCGCTCCGAGCGGTGAGAAAGTCTAGTACAGTATAGTCTTGGGCTGAGTTGCGGAAATAATTCCCAATGGTCGGTTCTAATACATGGTCTACCAAATTTTGCATGGCACCAACGCGGGAAATTACCTTCGGAGCATCTAAAGCACCGACATGGATAATTTGCGCTACTTCCAAATCAAAAGCAAACCCATCACGCGATCGCACTGTTAAAGAAGCCAGTTTAGCATCATAGCTGTGGCGTTCAGTCCGACCCGACCAGTTTAAGACAATGTTGGTCGTTGGCACGAGTTCAATCTTCATGATCCGAGAGTTAATCGGGTGCTTACCAGGATATAGCGGTTCTACCCATACGCCCTTATGTCCCTGATTCACCAAGTTACCGTGGGTGAAAGCTGCACCACTGACATCTTGATGTGCCTTACCCACGAAGGAAATTACCACACCCACATAACCAATGGGAATTTCGGTCATCGGCACTTGTTCAACCTGGACAAACCAAGGATTCAAGTTCCAAGAACCAGAAAGCAAAGTCTGTTCTTGTAAACCTCGCCGTCCACCCCCATTAATAAATTTCTGACCATTTTGGAAGTTGTCGTGTCCGTCAATTATCGGGCCTGCGAGTTCACCAGCAGAAATTGGCACACCATCTAAGGTAGTGACAATGCCAACTTTGTCTGATGCCAGACTGTACACCCGCAACTGTTCTGGAGCCATGCCATGAGCGCTGGCATTTGATGCCATGATGACTTTAAACAGGGCGGTATTAATCCGGTATGTACCTGCGGTGAGAAAACCCATTTGCCGCCCTTTTTCTCCACCTTCGGTAAGGAATTTCCGAGCATCTTGGAAATTGTCACAACCCACGATTTTCCCCAAAATCCGCTCTGGTGGGTTGGATGCCCCATCTGCTGCCACAATCAAAGCGATTTCCCCTTGGGGAACCACAATTACCGATTCTTTCTTTACAGAATATTGCCAAGGCCAATAGCCCCAGTGCCAACCAGGAGCTAAAGTATCTGCCTGCAAGCCAGCTTCCCCGTTGAGGGCAATCAAACTGCCGGCGGGTAGTCCACGCCCAGAAAGGGTAAATTTCCTCACTACAATACCAACTTCACGTTCACCAATCACTACAAGTCCCCCAAAGAATAGGGGGACGAATATGACGAAACCGCCGACAAGTAGGATAGGAACTAGTACAACAGGATCAATTCCAGCAGATTGATATTGATTCCTGCTGATTGGTAACTGAGCAATATTTGGTGTAGTCTGATTTCGCTGGACTAATGCCGAAGTTATTTCTTTTGCAGTAGTTGTTTTAACAGAAGTAGCATTGGCAGAATGAATACCACCAGCGAGCGCTAACGTTGCTACGATAGAGGCCGCAAAACGAGCTACCTTATTTTGTTTACGAGTACCAAGCAAAGATGAAAAGCTTTTCATAATTTGTGCCCATTTGGGCAACTAATTAGCTAAGTTAACACTTCAGCAGGGCTTGCCTCGATTTCTTAAACTTGACGTAATTTTTTTGAAAAATTAATAAATAATTTGTAGGTTGGACATTGCCCAACCTACAAAGTTGAAATATAAAGTTAAATTAGACCGAACCGCCAGCAGCTTGAAACCTAGCGCGGGCGCGTTTGAAAGCTTGATTTGCCTTGATTTGGGCTTGGCGATCGTCTGCTGAAACTTGAGTGAGTCCCGCTTCTGCTTGGTTGTAAGCAGCACGAGCTTCTTCTAGGTTAATTTTGTCGCCACGTTCAGCGCCGTTAACCAGAATTGTCACTTCATTTTCTTCGACTTCGGCAAAGCCACCCAAAAGGGCGATCGCTTCCCAACCCTGATTTTTTGCAGCACGGACTCGCATTACACCAGTATCCAGGGCGGTTAAAAGTGGTGCGTGTCCAGTGAGGATACCTAGTTGACCAGTTGTGCTAGGCAAAACTACTTCTTCTGCTGGAGCATCCCAGACTGTTTTATCTGGGGAAATTACCCGAACGGTTAATGTCATTTGTCTTTTGTCCTTTGTCCTTCGTCCTTCGTCCTTTGTCATTTATGTCTTTCGTAATTGCCATTAGTCATTAGCAGTTGAACTAATGACTAACGACTAATGACTAATGACCAATGACAAATGACTAATGACTAACCTTTGATTTTTTCAGCTTTAGCGATCGCTTCGTTAATATCGCCAACCAAGTAGAAAGCCTGTTCTGGCAGAGCATCCAACTCACCAGACAGAATTTTTTGGAACCCTTTGATGGTATCTTCCAACTTCACATACTTACCAGGAGAACCGGTAAATACTTCTGCTACGAAGAACGGCTGAGACAAGAAGCGCTCAACTTTCCGCGCCCGTGCCACGATTAGACGGTCTTCTTCAGACAATTCATCTAAACCGAGAATGGCGATAATATCTTGGAGTTCTTTGTAACGTTGCAGAGTTGATTGCACCGCCCGCGCAGTATTGTAGTGTTCTTCACCTACAATATTTGGCTGAAGCATCGTAGAAGTTGAACCAAGTGGATCAACTGCGGGATAAATCCCCTTAGCAGCCAAACCGCGAGACAGTACTGTGGTTCCGTCCAAGTGGGCGAAGGTAGTAGCAGGTGCGGGGTCTGTGAGGTCATCCGCAGGTACGTATACTGCTTGAATGGAGGTAATGGAACCCTCTGTAGTCGAGGTAATCCGCTCTTGCAATTCACCTACGTCGGTTCCCAATGTAGGCTGATATCCTACCGCAGAAGGCATCCGACCCAATAGCGCGGATACTTCCGAACCTGCTTGTACAAACCGGAAGATATTATCAATAAACAGCAGTACGTCCTGCTTGTTCACATCCCGGAAGTACTCTGCTACTGTCAATCCCGAAAGACCAACCCGCATTCTAGCTCCGGGTGGTTCGTTCATTTGACCGTAAACTAGAGCAATTTTTGATTCGTTGAGGTTCTCGTTATTGATAACCCCAGATTCAATCATTTCGTTGTAAAGGTCATTACCTTCACGGGTGCGTTCACCCACGCCAGCAAATACGGATACTCCACCATGCTGGGTAGCGATGTTGTTAATCAACTCCATCATGATTACGGTCTTACCAACACCAGCACCGCCGAATAGACCAATCTTACCGCCGCGTCGATAGGGAGTCAGAAGGTCAACAACTTTAATCCCAGTCTCAAACACCGAAGGTTTGGTTTCCAGGTCGGTGAATTTAGGAGCAGAGCGGTGGATGGGTAAACTTGCCTCAGCATTTACTGGGCCCCTATTATCCACAGGTTCGCCAAGGACGTTGAAAATCCGGCCCAAGGTGGCTTTACCAACTGGCACGGTAATGGGAGCGCCTGTATCGGACACTTCAAAACCGCGCACTAAGCCTTCGGTGGAACTCATCGCAACAGTCCGCACCTGGTTGTCGCCCAGCAGTTGCTGTACTTCAACGGTGATGTTGATTTCCTGCCCAGCTTCGTTGGTGCCTTTGATTTTCAAAGCGTTGTAGATTTGTGGCAATTTCCCGCCGGGAAATTTAACGTCTACAACTGGGCCAATGATTTGGGTAATGTAGCCAATGTTTGTTTTTTCTGCGGTTGTGACCATGCTGCGCCTAATGAGTGAAGCTATATTTCAGATAAGGTCGGAGAAGACATAAAATTAAGCAATGTCACCTTTCAGATTAGCACTGAACGACCCTACTCTACGCCATAAATTGATCCTTAAGACTGGGGCTTGGGGATTAAAATTAAGGTAAGTTTTAGCATAGGGACTGGAGAAGACTCAAAATTAAAACTACAGGTTATGAATTTCTCGTCAGCACGACAATATTTTTACCAAGAGATTCAGCAGGCTGACGAGCAGATTGACCTAGCAAAGGCAGCTTTGTATATTGCCCAAGAAGAATATCCCAAGTTAGATCCAGAGGAATATCTCAACGCCCTTGATACAATGGCATGGGAGCTTCAAGAACGCCTGCCAGACTCACGATATCCTTTGCGGATAGTTCAAAGTATTAACCAGTACTTGTACGATGATTTAAAGTTTTGTGGTAATAAGATTGACTATTACGACCCACGCAACAGTTTTTTCAATGATGTAATTGACCGCCGACTAGGAATTCCTATTACCTTAGCGTTACTTTACCTAGAGGTTGCCAGACGAATTGATTTCCCGATGGTGGGTGTGGGAATGCCTGGGCATTTCTTGATCCGCCCAGATGTTCCAGATATAGAAATTTTTGTGGATGCCTTCAATGGCGGTGAAATAATATTTGCTCAAGATTGTGAGGAAAGGCTATCTCAAATTTATCAGCAACCCGTGACGCTACAACCAGAATTTTTAGCCGTGGTCAGTAATCGGCAATTTTTGGCAAGGATGCTGACAAATATAAAATTTATTTATCTCAAACAACAAGAGTTAGAAAAAACGCTGGCAGCAATTGAACGAATTTTGTTGCTGTTTCCTAATGTAACTTTAGAATTGCGCGATCGCGGCTTAATCTCCTATCAACTTGGTAACTACCCCCAAGCCGTAGACGATTTACAACATTATTTAGCAAAAGTTCCTGATGCCCAAGATGCATCGGTAATTCGGCGGCTACTTACGGAATTGGGGAGGGATTAGGGATTAGGGATTAGGGAATGGGGAATGGGGAATGGGGAATGGGGAATGGGGAATGGGCAAGAGGACTTGGGGACAAGGAGAATTGGGGACAAGGGGAAAGACTTGTTTCAAGTTCTCACCTCTTGTCCCCTTGTCCCCTTGTCCCCTTATCCCCTTGTCTCCCCTACTCCCTGCTCCCTGCTCCCTACTCCTCTGCCTTTTTCTGCTCAATGCCCAATTACAAATTTTCTGCGACTCGTTTCAGGCGGCGGAGTTGGGCTTGCATATCTTCTTTTGTCCAAGATGCGGCAAAGGTATTGAAACCCCAACTGACTAAGGGGTTAGGGATATCGAACTCAAAACGGT
Source organism: Nostoc sp. (assembly GCF_036917775.1). Classification (GTDB taxonomy): domain Bacteria; phylum Cyanobacteriota; class Cyanobacteriia; order Cyanobacteriales; family Nostocaceae; genus Nostoc. The sequence continues at coordinate 131,463 of NZ_JBALEQ010000083.1, read as the reverse complement.
TTAGTAGGAGCGTTCCCTTTTCTGTGGGTTGACATTCCCAGCGATCGCGCCCTTGAAAAAATCCCTGAAATTCCCAGACTACCAAACCCGGTTGTCGTTCCACAACTACGCTATTCAACGTAGGTTTCAGTAGAGGAATTTGAATGATAAAACGGCTTTTACTGCCGACATCAGTACTCCAAGATTCACCCACAGGTTCGCAACGGAGGACAGGGTTGAGCCAGCGTTGCATGAGAGCTAAATCGCTAATACAGCGCTCTACCAACGTAGCTGTAGCATTAATTTGAATCGATTGCTCCAAAACTTGAGGCATTGCAGATTTTCGATGCTGTTGCTGCAATTAGAGTAACGCAAAATTCGCCATTTCCAGTAGATTAAATCAAATATTTGGTAACACAATCAAAAATTACTCTTGATATCAATATATTAGGACTACTATTTAATTTTTGAAAAAGACTCAGTACGGATCTATCTCTTCTTTCCTATTCCCTATTCCCTATTCCCTGTTCCCTGCCCACGTAAGTAAATATGGCTACCCCACGCTGCGCGAACAGGAATCAAACTGGATTCTTATATATATGTATGTGTTTACTGGTAAATTGATAGGCAAAACACTTACTCAGTGTTTGCGGCTAATACTTAAGCTTAATTCCCGAAAACCATGAATACAACTTGGCAAGGAATAACCCAGGTGATAGAAGCTGGTTTGCCTATGAAGGTGCAGCAATTTTTGGCACAATCGCCCAGTCTGCAACCGATACAACCAGCAGTGAATCAAGGAATCGCTGATGTAAAAGGTATTGTTCAACAGATAATTCTGTTTACGCCCCGTCTCTTGGGGGCAGTAGCAATTTTGTTAGTAGGTTGGCTAATTGCGGCGATCGCAGCAGCAGTAACCCAAGGAATCCTCAAGCGCACAAACATAGATAATCGCATTGCCGCAGGGATAACGGGTCGTCAAGATGTTCCCCAGGTGGAGAAATTAATCTCCAGCTTAGTCTTTTGGAGCATTATTCTATTGACGGCGGTAGCTGTTTTACAGACGTTGGATCTGGAAGTAGCCTCTCGACCCCTCAATAATTTTCTCAATCAACTTATTGGCTTTTTGCCAAATTTGGTTGGCGCGGGAATCCTTTTGGCAACCGCCTGGTTTTTGGCGACCATTGTGAAGATTATCACTGTGCGCTCATTACAGGCATTTAATCTGGATGAGCGTTTGAATCCAGAACCAGAAGACAGCGCACCCAGTCTAAATCAGTTGTCTCTGAGTGAGACGATTGCTAATGCTCTGTATTGGTTTATATTTTTACTGTTTCTCGCCCCAGTTTTAGATAGTTTAGGACTAAGGCAGGCTTTACAACCAGTACAAGCTCTCATTACAGAAGTTCTGCTAATTCTACCGAACATTTTAGCGGCGATCTTAATTGCTGTTGTTGGCTGGTTCATCGCTAATGTAGTACGGCGAATTGTAACGAACTTATTGGCGACAACTGGTATCGACCATTTAGGTAGTCGCTTAGGATTATCTACGGCTGCGGGGGTGCAACCTCTATCGAATATTATCGGCACAATTATCTATGTTTTGATTTTGATTCCTGTAGCGATCGCAGCGCTTAATGCTTTACGAATTGATGCGATATCTGTCCCAGCGATCGCCATGCTACAACAGGTTCTCAACGCTCTCCCTGCCATCTTTACAGCCGTGGCAATTTTAATTGTTGCCTATTTTGTGGGGCGGTTTGTAGCGGATTTAGTTACAAGTATCCTCACCAATTTAGGCTTTAACAACATTTTCACTATTTTGGGTCTGACAACACCCACTAGACGCATCGAAATTTCAACTGAACCAACAACTGCCCATGTTCCAAGCCGCACTCCATCAGAATTTGTGGGTATTGTTGCCTTAGTGGGTATCATGCTGTTTGCAACGGTGGCGGCGGTGAATATCTTGAATATTCCAGCCCTGACAGCATTAGTGTCTGGTATTGTGATTATATTTGGGCGAATTTTGGCGGGATTGGTGATATTTGCCATTGGCTTATTCCTGGCAAATCTAGCTTTTAACATCATTACCAGTTCCGGCGAACGTCAAGCAGAGATTTTGGGACAAGTAGCGCGGATTGCCATTATTGCTTTAGTCTCTGCAATGGCACTGCAACAGATTGGAGTTGCCAGTGATATTGTGAATTTAGCCTTTGGACTTTTACTCGGTGCGATCGCAGTTGCTATTGCCCTAGCCTTTGGTCTTGGAGGGCGCGATATTGCCCGCGAACAAGTTCAAGAATGGCTAAACTCTTTCAAAGGTAGAAACTAAAAGTTGATGAAGGCGCAATTTCTTCTGTATATAGCAATCCTAAATCATTCGTGAGAATTTGAAATTGTTGCTAACCTTCTTAGTCCCCCCGATATCTTGGGGGGAAATTTTTTACAACTTATTTAGGATTCTTAATAGATGGCAGAATATGACAATCTTTGTAAAATACTTGCAGAAAAATATCCCCGTGATTTTATCCGTTGGTTATTAAATCAAGAACCACGAACAATTGAAATCTTAAAAACTGAATTGAGCATCGAACCGATACGTGCTGATTCGGTGACATTTCTGCAAACAGAAAATCGGATTTTACACCTAGAATTTCAAACCACAATCAAATCCCCAAAACCAATTTCTCTGCGGATGCTAGATTACTATGTCCGATTGACAAGGAAATATCAAGCTCCTGTTACGCAGGTAGTGATTTTCTTGCAAGAGACAAGTAATGAAATCGCTTTTACCGAAGAATATGTTAGCGAAGTCACAACCCACCGTTATCGAGTTATCCGAATGTGGGAACAAGATTCAGCACTATTTCTTAACAATCTGGCGTTATTACCTTTAGCACCGTTAACGCGAACAGATTCAGCCCAAGTACTACTATCGCAGGTTGCCAAAGAAATTGCTAAAATTACAGATATTGAGACAAGACAAAATACTGCTGCTTACACCGAGATTTTAGCAGGGTTGAAGTTTGAGAAAGATTTTATTCATCAATTATTGCGGGAAGATATTATGCAAGAATCAGTGATTTATCAGGATATTTTGCAGAAGGGAGAAGAAAGAGGAGAGCAAAAAGAAGCTTTTCGCTTTTTAAAGCGTCAGTTAAATCGGCGATTTGGAGAAATCGATTCATCAATAGTTGAGAGAATTCAAGTCTTATCTACTGAGCAATTAGAACAATTAGGAGAAGAATTTTTAGATTTTTCAAATGTATCTGATTTAGTTGCTTGGCTTGAGCAAAATACAATCAACTAAGGCACTTCCAAGGGCAAGATACCCAACCCAAAATATTGGATAACTTATTTGATTGCGAGAAAATATTATGCGATAATCAGTGATTTATCAGGATATTTTGCAGAAGGGAGAACAAAAAGAAACTTTTCGCTTTTTAAAACGTCAGTTAAATCGGCGATTTGGAGAAATCGATTCATCAATATTTGAGAGAATTCAAGTCTTATCTACTGAACAATTGGAACAATTAGGGGAAGAATTTTTAGACTTTTCAAATGTATCTGATTTAGTTGCTTGGCTTGAGCAAAATACAAGCATTTAAAATAAGTTTATACATCACTTTCTGAGTTTTACCTTATGGAGTAATTCATCTTTAATCCTGTTGAGAATTGAAGTTTCATCCAGGTTTGTCAAAATGCGATTAATTACTGCTTTCGGCCCATCAGGCCCCCAAGTCGCGCCGTTGGCTAAATAAACTTTGGTAACTTGCCCAATCCCGTAAGAAGAAACACCAGCTACTCCCCCTTGCGTGAGTGCCACCGATATATAAGGGCCAAGGGCAATACCTGCTGTAGCTGTTGCAGAGATACCAAGTAAAGTTTTCAATCCACTCAAACCCAAGTTTGCTAACAATTCACTAGCACCAATTCCGCCCATACTCAGGGCGATTTTTTGTAGCAGTTGTACAGCACCAGATTCGGTCATGGAGAAGCCATAGAGCTTAGATAAACCTAAAATTAGAGCAATATCAATGACCACACTACTCAGAATATCTACCACAGTTACGGGATTAAGTGCGATCGCTAATGCTTTAGTCATCACAGCCTTCCAAATCAACTGATTGGCATTCTGTTCCCGAATCATTAGTTTTCGTTCGATTAACTGCTCATTTACAATGTCGGCATAAAGCATAGTATTAAGAGCAACCAAGGCTTTACCCTCACGGTGCAAAATCTCCAATATTTTCAGCTTCAGTTCCTCGACTTGGGCATTCCCTGTACGCAGCTGTATGCCCCTAGTACCATCAGGGCGACGAATCGCCGTCTTCACTAATGGCGATGCCGCAGCCATCACAATTTCTAGAGGTGTAAGTAATTCCCGTACCCTTTCATCTCGGATTTTGTGATAAATTGCCATCCGGTCTGCTTCTGGATACTGGTCTACTTTGTTAAACACCAGAATGATCGGTTTACCTGCTTCCCGCAATTGAGAAAGGGCGGCGTATTCTAGCTTCGTCATATCGCCAGAGATTACAAACAGAATCAAATCTGCTTGTTTCGCAATTTGTTCAGCTAACACAGCACGGGTTGCACCATCTACTTCATCTAACCCAGGAGTATCAATCAATTCCACCTGCGATTGACCTACACCAGGGAGAGTAACCCGCAAAGCCCGTTCAGTTTCTCCAATGGCTTCTTCACTAATACTCCAATTAACTGTTTGTGCAGTCCGAGTGACACCATGCAGCGGCCCTGTTTCAAATACTGTTTGTCCCACCAAAGAATTAAGTAGCGAAGACTTACCACGCCCTACCATCCCAAAAGCTGCAATCTGCACCACCATGCGGTCTAACTTCCCCAGCATGGTTTCCAAATCAGCAATTTCCGTTTCCAATCCGCTTTTTTCTTGGGGGGTGAGGTCGAGATTGGCTACTAAGTTTCGCAGCGCGGTTTGTGCTTGTTTATAGTTCAGTTCTGTCTGAATGTCTTCAAAACTGAAAATAGCGCTATCCAGTTCTTCCTCCCAACTAACGGAATTTGCGTCAGTGTTAGCAGAATCGCTTTGATCAGGTTCAGGCACGGGTAATATCGAAGTCATATCAATTTGAGATTTGGGATTTATTTGATTAGCCCCGTCTCTTATCCTAATTATTTTTAACAGGGGTTTGTGGAGCAGAGGAGAATAACTCTTGACCAATGACTAATGACCAATGAGTAATGGCTAACAAAAAGTCATAAACTGAAAAATGCATCTAAATATAACGCGTTAGGATCTTGACTAAATTACCTGTGCGGAAAATCGTTATTGCCGGCAACTGGAAAATGTTCAAAACCCAGGCAGAGACTCAGGAGTTTTTGCAAGGATTTTTGCCCCACTTAGAGGAAACCCCCCAAGGGCGAGAAATAATATTGTGTCCTCCGTTCACTGATTTAAGCGTTTTGTCCAAGACCTTGCACGGTAGCCTTATCCAACTGGGGGCACAAAATATCCATTGGGAAGAATTTGGAGCCTATACAGGTGAGATTTCTGGCCCGATGCTGACAGAAAGCGGTGTACGCTTTGTGATTGTCGGTCATAGCGAACGACGGCAATACTTTGGTGAAACGGACGCAACCGTTAATCTGCGCCTCCGAACTGCTCAAAGGTTTGGTTTGACCCCAATTCTCTGTGTTGGCGAAACTAAACAACAACGAGATGCAGGAGAAACTGAATCATTGATTGCTCTCCAACTCGACAAAGGTTTGGTAGATATCGATCAGAATAATTTGGTGATTGCCTACGAGCCAATTTGGGCAATTGGCACTGGTGAAACTTGTGAAGCAGTGGAAGCTAATCGAATAATTGGCTTAATTCGGAGCCAGTTGAGTAATCCAAATGTATCAATTCAATATGGTGGCTCAGTGAAGCCAAATAATATTGATGAAATCATGGCTCAACCAGAAATCGATGGCGTTTTAGTGGGAGGAGCAAGTTTAGAACCTGAGAGTTTCGCTCGGATTGTGAATTTTCACTTAGTGTAATGTGCCTTATTTTCGTTCCCATGCAGAGCATGGGAATGCCTAATGTAGATTTATGCCAAGCAACTTAATAATTCGAGGACGCTGTTTCGATTGGGGACAGCGAACTTATTTGATGGGTATTTTGAATGTAACGCCTGATAGCTTTAGTGATGGGGGTGAGTTTAACACTACCTCTGCGGCTTTAGTGCAGGCGCAAGCACTGGTCGCGGCTGGTGCTGACATTATCGATGTGGGTGGTCAATCAACTCGGCCAGGGGCAAAGCAAATCACTCTGGCGGAGGAACTTGACCGGGTATTATCGGTGTTACAGGTGCTAAGACCAGAAATTTCAGTCCCGATTTCTGTAGATACAACCCGTGCGGCTGTAGCCAAGGCATCTGTAGAAGCTGGAGCAGATATTATTAATGATATTTCTGGTGGCACTTTTGACTCAGAAATGTTGCCGACAGTTGCAGAGTTAAGTGTGCCGATTATTTTAATGCACATCCGTGGCACACCACAGACGATGCAAGAACAAACTGATTATCAAGATTTGCTCGGTGAAATTTCTAGTTTTTTGGCTCGGCAAATTGAGGTAGCAACTACTGCGGGCATCGATCTGGATAAAATTATTATTGATCCTGGTATTGGTTTTGCTAAGAACTATGAACAAAATTTAGAAATTTTTCGCGGCTTGCGATCGCTAACAACACTCAATTGTCCTATCTTGGTAGGAGCATCCCGTAAAAGTTTCATTGGTCGCATTTTAAATCAACCAGATCCCAAAGCAAGAGTTTGGGGAACGGCAGCAGCTTGTTGTGCTGCTATTTTTAATGGCGCTGATATCCTCCGAGTTCACGATGTTCAAGAAATGCACGATGTATCCCTAGTAGCCGATGCCCTATTAAGACAACCTATACAGCATGATTACTAGGTATTACCGTTCTTCGTTTTTTTTGCCGTTACCTTCTTGTGTTACTGACTCGGCTATCAACTCCTGAAACATTTCACTTGAGTTAGCTGGATCTACAAAAACAATTTTGGCATTAGCACTCTCACCAAGTTTTTGGCTAGCATCTACGTAATCTTGAGCCACGAGATACCGCAAAATATCTCTACTATCTGGATTGGAACGGAGAGCTTGAGAAATGATTTGCACTGAAGCCATAGTTCCTTCTGCTTTCTTAATCGCAGCTTCCTTTTCCCCTTCGGCTTCGGTAATCAACGCCCGTTTTTTGATGACGGCGGCTTGCTCCTCTTCTCTAGACTTTCGTACACTTTCAGGTAGGGTAATTCTCTGAATATCTAACCGGAGAATCTCAACTCCCCAATCTGCCGTTACATGATTCAACTGATCTAATATAGCTGAGTCCATCTCTGCTCTAGAGACGTTGGTCTGCTCTAGGGTATTTTGGGCAATGATTTCTCGGAGCGTAGTTGTGGTTATCTGTGTTAATGCTCCTTGCAGATCCTCAATCGCGTAAAAGCTTCTCTCAATATCTCGAATACGCCAGTATACAATAGCATCCACTTCTACGTAAATATTATCTTGGGTGATCACATTCTGAGGTTTGATGTCTGTAAACTGCTCTCGCGTAGTATCTTCCATCACAATCTGATCTACCAAGGGAACAATAAAGTTCAGCCCAGGTTTAAGTTTCCGATGATACCGCCCTAAGCGTTCGACTAAGGCTTCATTTCCTTGATTAATCAGTTTTGCAGAACCTAACGCATAACCTATAAGGGCTAAAACTATAGCAATAATTGGCTCCATGTATACTCCTATTCAGCTTTTGGGAGAATTTAGTGTCAAAGATATGCTACTAGCTTGTCATATCTTTGAGTTTAATGTTTTGAGTCTGTAATTTTATGAACACCAGCAGCGATGTCGAGTCGCTGCGCGTCTTGTACATAATTTTATAAGTAAAACTATTTTGCGGAATGCGTAGAAGCTTTACTTCTTGTCGTCAGACATCGCTATTAAAGCACCTCGATCGCACCCTGGCAAGGACTACTTCATGTAATCAACATTACTTGTACTGGCATCTTTAGCCAGTCTGGGCTTACATTCAGTATATTCACTTAAATTCAATCAATTTCCCGTAAAATTTAGTAGCGGTTTAAAAATTCTCCTACAAATCGGGTTAAAACTGTCTTCAGATATTAAAAATATAAAAATATTATGGGCAGATTGTTAATAAAACTTATAGGTTTAATCTTATTTTTCACAGGGTTATACTTTTTTGGTCAAAATATTATATTTGTTAGGGATTACTACATACCTTTTTCCAGCAGATTACCAGCGACAGTTTCCGTATTAGCGATTATGGCAGGTGTGTTTACATTGGTGTTTTATCGCAGAGAAGCTAGTCAGCTTGGATGGATTTTGTTAGGTATTGCGATAGTACTAGTTTTCTTGAGTGGTGGAGTAATTTTCAGATCAACTAGCTTATGGAATCTATTTGTTGCTTTCGGCGCATTAGCAACTGGATATAAATTATTGAATGAGGGCAGAATCAACTTTTAAAGTTTTGAAATATAATCAAATTTTATCATATTTGCGATAGCAATCTTATTTTATTAATGAGAATTGAAAGACAAAGTTCCTCAACTTATCAAAAAAGTTGGGGATTTTCTGTCTCACTAATAACTTAGGATTGCGATGGTAGCCAAACCTAGCTTGTCGCTAGTTCATATTAAAGTTAGGAAAATTTGACATTATATATTTCTCTATCTGCTCTACTATTGCTGAGAGTGCATTAGAGCGCTTAAATTAACTTTTAGTTAAGTGCCAATTTGACGTTTGACAGGCACACATAATCCTTGTCAACTGGATGGATAGCCTCTTAATGATGACTTTAGATCGGGGGGTTTTACTAAGGTTGAGGCTACTATTACAATGGAAAATGTTGATTATGAGGAACAAACAAGAATGACCCAAGTGATTCTTGGAGAGAATGAAGCAATAGACTCAGCTTTGCGTCGGTTTAAACGTCAGGTTTCCAAAGCTGGGATATTAGCTGATGTGAAATATCATCGGCACTTTGAAACACCCATTGAAAAACGCAAACGTAAGGCAGTGGCAGCTAGACGCAAAAGAACTTTTAAATAAACCTATTTGGTGTAATATGGCGTTGCTTGAGGTTATGACCTAAAACAGGCAATAGTGCTTAGGCGTAGACCTTCCTAGACATCGCCATGATTCTTACAAAAATTAAGCAAACTATGCCGCACTTCAATTAGGGTGTAAAGCGTGTTAAAGGCTTTATTTCGGTTGGATGGAGCTAGCTAAAATCGCTGCCCATCAACCAAAATAAACGCCTTTAGCAAATAAACTGGCCCCTAAGACTCAGAATTATTAATGGTGCGGCTATTACAAACATTCATCGCCTTTTCTACTCCCTGCTTGAGACTTAGTTCAATACACTCAACCACGAACTGAAGTACAAGAGACATCTGCTGATTTTCGGCAGAGGAGAATCGCCCCAGAACGTGGGAGACAGTATTAGAATCATCGTTATCAGCTGCACCTTTGGGTTTACCAATACCGATTCGTAAACGGGGAAAGTTTTGGGTACTCAGATGTGCGATCGCACTTTTCATGCCGTTATGTCCCCCAGCCGAACCAGATAAGCGCAGCCGAGTTTTTCCCAAAGGCAAATCCATATCGTCATAAATTATCAGCACTGACTCAGGCGGTAATTTATACCAACTTGTCACCGCTTGAATTGACTGTCCTGAGCGATTCATATAAGTTAACGGCTTTAGCAAGCGAATCTTACCTCCACCTGGGGCCATACCCTCGCCATACTCACCTTGAAACTTGCGGTTTTCTGCCAAGGAAATGCGCCAAGAACGGCAGAGGGCTTCTACAGCAGCAAAGCCGATATTATGGCGTGTTTGGTCATACTTGCTTTCTGGATTCCCCAAACCAACAATTAGTTGTGGAATCACCAAAGCTGGTTGCGTAACAGCTTCTGTCATTTTGCCTATGGTCAATTGATATGCGTCACTCAACTAGTACCATGTCTAAGCTAGTTTTGAGGGTTTGTAGTAAGTACTTCAGTGCTTAAAATCCAGGACTAAAGTCCTTACTACGAACTTGTTCACCCTTGGTAACTAATTAGACAAACTACTAGCTAGGTTGAGAAGAACTAGCGGTAGTATCCTGCTCCGATTTAGCAGGGTAGATTTGCTTAGGTTCCAATTCAGCAGTAGTCTTGACAGCTTCTTCTAACTGTTCTGCTTCTTTTTGAAACTCGGTTTGAAACTCCTTAGAAGCTTCTTGGAAACTACGGATTGTTTTGCCAACACTCCGGCCAATTTCTGGTAGCTTCTTTGGCCCAAAGATTAACAGCGCCACTACCATAATTACACCCATTTCCGGCAGACCGATACCAAATATATTCATTTTTGTCTCCTGTCAACTATAGAACCACTACAGAAACTCATATATTATGTAGTCTACTCAATAGTTAGTATGCACTGACCATTCACAAAAAAACCCGGAAGAACCGGGTGTAACTTAACTTGTTATCCAAACTTGATCGCGGTGTATCTGTTAGCGTCCTAAACTCCGCCAATCGACATTTACATCCTGAACTAAGAGTGATCTATTGTAAAGTTGCAGAATAATCAGCAAAAACACAAAAAATAGCGCCATAAAAACAGCCATTACAGGGGTAGTACCCCAACCTGGAGCCACTTTTCCATACTCAGAGTTAAGTGGTTTCAGGATATCTCCCAACCTAGTCCTTTGTGCCATAGTTCACCTAATATTACTTGCCAAAGCTTTTTTTAATCTTCTGTAATATTCTATAAGAATAGCACTCATCATCTATCCCTCAATTATGGAACCCGCAATAGTTCTTAGCATTTCTATGGCCGCCGTGGTGGTTGCCATCACCGGAATTTCAATTTATACCTCTTTTGGCCCTCCTAGCAAGGAATTGAACGATCCGTTTGACGATCACGAAGATTAAAAGAGTCATTGGTCATTTGTCATTTGTCATTGGTCATTGGAAAACCACAACTGACCACTGACAGAGCAATAGTGGCTTACTCCAGCCTGGGATTAATCGCTGGTATTACCTTGAAACTGGCGATTTTCCAAGGCTGTATTGTTAAAATTTGTTGCCCAGATGAGAATTCAGTAGTAGAGGAACGCTCTAACAAATCTACTGTATCTCCTAGATTTAACCCTAAATTACTTTGCAAAGATAACTCGGCTGTTTCTCCGTGACATTCATAACACCGCAGAATTAACTCCTGTGGGTTATCTTCAGATGGCTTCAAGGCCATCAAGATTAAATTTTCAGCTGATAAATCTAGGAAACTCACCCCCAACCCATCTTTACCAGTAGAAAGGGAAGGATTTTCAGGTAGGTTTTCATTAGTAGAATTCAATATGACTTGTAAGGGTATATTCAATTCATAGCCACGCCGTACTGTATGGGCTGATTCCCAGCTACCAGCATGAGGATACAAGGTATATGTAAACTCATGAAAACCTTTATCAGCCTCTGAGTCTGGCCAATTAGGGCTACGTAGCAGTGTTAGGCGGAGTTGATTTGGGTTGCTGTCGTAACCGTATTTACAATCATTTAGCAAACTAACTCCGTAAATACTCTCCTGTGTTTCTCCTGTTAAATCCGCCCAACGCAAAGCGGGGACTTCCCATTTTGCTTGTTCTGCGGGGGTTTGCGGTTTAGTTGGGCGGCGAATCGCGCTACAGGGAATTTCATAAGTAGCAAAGTCTGCTTCGATATTTAGAGGAAAAGCAGCTTTTACTAATACATGATTTTCTTGCCAATTGACGGTGGTAGCTATCTTCAGTAAAGGTGAACCAGCTTGCAAAATATAGTCTTGGCAAAATTCCGATTCACCCAATTGGCGCACCACGCGCACACGACTTTGCACTGGCCCTTGTTCTAGCCACTGAATAGATTGAAGATTTGTTGAGGGTAAGGGATGCTGGGCATAATTGGGGTCTATATTCCAAGCATCCCAATATTGACCGCTATCTTTAAAAGCTTGTAGTTGATTTCCTGCACCACTCAAAAGTTCTCGTTGATAAGTTTTATCAAAAACACTTGATAAATCTCCAGTATCAGGATCGATAACAACTCGCAAGAATTCATTTTCTAAAATCCAGTCTGGGAGGAGTGAGGGGGATGTAGCTTTAGCTTCTTGCAGAGTTGGAGACGAGGGGGAAAGCCAAAATATGCGGTAGCCAACGGGTGGAATTTCGGTGGCGAGAAATAGTAGAGTTGATGGTTCAGATAATTGAGAGACAAGCTGCTTACCTGAAGTATCGTAAATCTGCCATTCTTGTGTTGTGGGTAAGGCTATAGAAACTACCTCAGAACGCTGCCAATTGAGAGAATTGAAAACGAAAATAGGTAAACTATTGGGTTTTGGTGGTTCTGATAGGGTAATGTGAGATGCGATCGCTAAAAGTGATTCTTGTAATATCTTCGTTCCGACTTGTTCCACTTGCTGCCACTGGGGTAACGCATCTGTGTAAACTTGAGTAATTGAAGAACCAGGTAAAATATCATGAAACTGTTGAAATAAAACCTGCTTCCAAGCTGCTTCAATTTCTGCTTTCGGATATGTCACACCACAGCTTATGGTTGCCAAGGTAGCAAATAGTTCAGCTTCATACAATAAATTTTCACAACGACGATTCCAACGTTTTTGGTCTGCGTGGGTAGTGTAGCAACCGCGATGGAATTCTAAGTATAGTTCGTCATTCCAAGTAGGAAATGACGGAGAATCAGAACCTCTGCCTTCTGCCTCCTGCCTCCTGCCTCCTGCCTCCTGCCTCCTGCCTCCTGCCTCCTGCCTCCTTCTGATTTGCTGTAAATATTTTTCAGCTGTCGTGAATTCTAAGTCTGGAAAGAAAGGTGACTTTTGCCAGCGTTGGGCGGTTTCTAACATATCACGAGTGGGGCCGCCGCCGTGGTCGCCGACACCGGGAAGCCAGAGGGATTCTGATAAACCAGTTTGGGATTGCCATTCCAGAGCGTAGGATGCCATTTTAACTGGGTCAATGCTTTCACCGATAGGTGCAGACATCAAACTAAAGACTTCGCTACCGTCAGGCGATCGCCACCAAAAAGCCCCATAATCAAATTTAGTAGTATCATTCCACCGCAACTTCTGGGTGACAAAATACTCAATTCCAGCATTAGTGAAAAACTGCGGTAAAGTTGCACAGAAACCAAAAGTATCTGGAACCCATACCATAGTTGAAAACTGTCCAAACTTTTCCTGAATATAGCGTTGACCATACAATAGCTGACGGACTATTGATTCACCAGCAATTAGATTGAGTTCCGGTTCCACCCACATTCCGCCGACAACTTCCCAACGTCCAGAGGCCACCTGTGCTTGAATCGCCTGAAACAAATCCGGGCGATGTTCTTCAATCCAAGCGTAAAGTGCGGGAGTCGAATGACAGAAAATTAACTCAGGGAAATCTGCTTGCAACTTTAGAACCGATTCAAAAGTGTTTTGCGCCGCATTCCAAGTTTCACTCACAGGCCATAACCATGCTAAATCTAAGTGAGCATGACCCAACAAGAAAATTTTAGATTTTTGATCCCCCCAACCCCCCTTCAAAAGTGGGGCTAAGATGTCGGATTGAATTAAATTTTGGCGTAGAGACAAAAACGCTCTTGCTAACTCTTCCTTCGCGTCCTTTGCGCCTTCGCGGTTCGTAACCTCCTCCACCATCTCCACCAAAACATCCAACTTTTCCGGCGCAAATTTTTCCAAATAAAGTTGCACCACAGCTAATTCATCAGCCACAAAACCCGGATCGGGATTATTATCAACAGTAGACTCATAAACTAGGAGCGATCGCACTAAAGCACCATCACAATGTCCCGGACTCACTAACCGCAAAGCCACAACAAACTCTTCCCCTGGCGTTACCCCCTGACTGAGAAGCACTCTTGGCGAACAATCAAATAAATCACCCTCCAGTACTAACTCCCCATTCACATAAATCTCAGCAGAATCTGCCCACCAAACCAGCGCCAGCCGCAAAGATAACCCAGCTAAAGGATAACCCTGTAAATCTTGGGGTACTACCAACCTTTGCACTAGCCATAGTACATTTTTCCCACCTGTCCAAACGATATGTTCTTTAGCATTCAACTGAACAGGTTGCCAATGAGACAAATCAGCAGCGACAACATCAGTAATAATCAGGTCAGATTCCTGGTATAGCCAGCTAGACTGAAGATTAACTTGGCAAAAAGAGCGCAGTTGCTCAATTGCTTGTGAGATGATTTTGGTATGAGATTGAGAGACAGTCGGGGTCATATATTCGCTAAGATGAGGTGTTGGTTGTTTTTATTGTTTGGCGCGAGTCTCACAACTTAACAAGACTTGAACTAAAAAATTACTACTATGTCTTCTGGTTCCTCTGGTCGTTATCAAAGCAGACTATTTAACTTTGTCCACCAGCAATCTCGGCGGGTGACACAACAGTGGGAACACACCTTCCGGCATTTGCAAGTTGCCACTAAGTGGGGTGTGGAGGCACTACTTTACCCAGTGTATCTACTGTTTCAGTCATCTGAATCATCCGGGAAAACGTTACAGACCAAAGAGCCACAAACGAGACTAAAGTTACAACCAAATAATACCGATTTCCAGCCCGAAATTCCAAATGCTGATAGTCCTATTCAACAAGTACTAGAAGCAGTCAATTACGTGTTATCAGATGAAGCCGTCTCCACTCCTACAAAAACATCTGAAAATTTCAATCCCTTGGCTTTATTGGGAATTTTTCGGCTGAAGTTTGTTGATAAAAACTCGACAAATAATGTAAATTATATAGAATCTTCAAGTATTACAGAGAATAAAGCGGAGATTATCAATTTACAGTTAGATAACCCTCTAAAACAGCACTTTTCAGCAGTGCGGGGAATTGCCACAAATTTGATGAATCGGAGTTTAGTACTTGTTACTACCGAAAATGAAATTCTAGATATTTTGACACCCCAACAGCAGGCAAAGTTAGAAGATCGGATTATTAACGAAGTTGCTAATTACTGGCAGTCTTGGCGGTTGATTATAGCCAAAAAAGAAACGGAGCTATTACCACAGATTGACCGTTTATTAGCAAAACTCACTGACGGAAATACAACCAAAATTCCAGCTTTAGCTGAGGGCATATCAAAAGATTTACTTAAGACTGAAAGATTATTAGCATTTCTAGATATAGCTGTTGCTAAGTTAGAGTCAAATGCTTTAGTACCTGTCCAAGAACGTAGCCAGGAAATTGTTCAAGTTGCCCAAACTCAGCTAAATATTTTTCTTTATGGCAAAGAGCAATTAGCTGCTAGGGGAGAAATTGCAACCACTACTGATGGTTTAGAAACTCATACACTGAATATTCATGCTTTGATTGAGGCGGCGCTTAATTACTTTTTTGGTGTTGGTAATAGAAAAACACTTGATTCAACAACTAGTGATGGGCAATTGCCAGGTAAACTATTCTCATCACGCTTTAGAAAAGCCTTGTCTAAAAGCTCTCTATTGGAAAACCAGGATTTAGCTGTTGATCCTTGGCTAACATGGAATGATTTATTTGGAGACACTGAAACCGTTGCTGAGAAATCAGTGCGAGGTTCTCAAGTTCAAAATCCTGCTTTAGCTGCAAGTTTATCAGTAGGACATTTTCCCCAAAAGAATTTAACTGTAAAACAACCTAAAATCGGATCTGGGTTGGTGCAAAGGAAACAAGCAACTGGTAATCTTGCCTCAAGCCAAAAAATATCTGGAAAAGTTTCTTCTGCAAAACAAACTCAAGCCCATACTTCCCTAACAAAACGCGAGATTCGGAAAGAGGAAATTTTGCAACAGCAGTTTCATCAAAGTAGTCAAGTTGAGGCACAGCCAGACTGGATAGAAACCAAAGCAACTTCAACAGGCTATGAGAAACATCCCTTAGAACAAATTTTGGAATGGGTTGATTATGCTATGCTCTGGCTAGAAGAGAAATTTGTAAAGATTTTTCAGTCATTACGGCAGATGTGGCAGGGAAAATAACACTAATTTGTAATACTTCTCTGCGAGAGGCTGCGCCCTAAGCGTAGCTATGCCGCAGGCTTTACGGCTACGCCCTTCGACTACGCTCAGGACAAGCTCAGTACAAGTTCGTAATTTGTAATGACGCTCAAGGTTTCGTTAACATAGTTCTTATTTTTCGATAATCTGGCGAACAGCGCGTAGGCGTAGCCCGTCGTAGACATCGCCAGCCGCAGCTACACCCTCTTTTACCCGTTTTATACTTGCAGCAGTTAAAGTTTCTAATTGTCTACTATCTTCCTGTTGATGGCTAGATTTCGAATCGGTATGAACTTCGGAAATTACCCCATCAGCTTGGTCTTCCTGAACAGATACCTTAGAAGAGTTTTTGATAAAAATCTCCTTGAATCCATGAATAAATCATAATTCTTGAGGTTATATTATTAACCAACCCACGGTTAGAAATTGTGGAATAATCTTATCAAGATTTTAAATAAATTAGCTGTAATTATCCTCATATAGGATTACTATTTGATTTTTGAACAAAATTAGGTATGTAGAGTGTGTTAGAACGGAGTTCGTAACGCACTATGATCATGGGTTTGATGCGTTACGCTGTCGCTAACACATCCTACGTATATTTTCAGAAATCAAACCGGATTCCTATAGTCAGAAGCTATTTTTATACAATCAGTGTTGACATATTAGTAACTTGCTGAGAAGATACGTAAAAAATTAACCAGATGATTGACCATAGCGATCGCATCGCGTCTCGTAAAGAAGGCACATTCCAAGGTGTTGGAGGGCTTGACCTCTATTACCAAAGCTGGCATCCAGAGGGTAAAGTAAGGGCAATATTAGCCATTGTGCATGGGCTTGGAGCGCACAGCGATCGCTACAGTAATGTAATTCAGCATTTGATACCCAAACAATATGCTATCTATGCCTTAGACTTACGTGGTCATGGACGCTCACCAGGTCAGCGAGGCTATATCAACGCTTGGAGTGAGTTTCGAGAAGATTTGGGAGCCTTTTTACAGTTAATTCAAACTCAGAATCCTGGCTGCCCAATTTTTCTTTTGGGTCATAGTTTAGGTGGGGTGATTGTCTTAGATTATATTCTGCGCTATCCCCAACAAGCATCAGTTTTGCAAGGTGCGATCGCTCTTGCGCCAACCTTGGGGAAAGTTGGGATTTCACCGATTCGGGTGCTTTTAGGAAAACTGCTCTCACGGGTGTGGCCGCGTTTCACACTGAATACAGGCATTGACATCAGTGCTGGTTCAAGAGATCCGCAGGTTTTAGCTGCGATCGCTCAGGATACACTGCGACATACCCTTGGTACTGCTCGTCTAGCTACAGAATTTTTTGCAACAGTTGATTGGATTAATGCTCACGCAGGTGATTGGGAATTACCATTATTGATTCTTCACGGTGGCGCAGACCGAGTGGCTTTACCTGCGGGAAGCGACAACTTTTTTCAACGGGTAAACTGTAAAGATAAGCTGAGAATTGAGTATCCAGAAGCCTATCACGAAATTCAGCGTGACCTCAATTATCGAGAGGTAATGGTTGATTTGGAGAATTGGTTGGAGGGACATCTAGCATCCCAGACAGCGTATTTACGACGGGGAAGTGGTGAGTTAGAGTTTCCTAATTCTTAGGTTTTAGTATCGCATCTACTTTTATCAAATATGCGATCGTACATTGAAAAATAACAACCCTTGAGATATCTGGTGGGCGATTTTATCTACTACGTTACCAGAGCGATCGCATATTAAAATGCAAAGTCAGTTATGTACATTATCTGAAAAATATGTTGCTGAGGATAGAGAGTTTTTGCTAACCAAAATAGGTTCTCCCTTTACTCCTCCACGGGTAAGAGTACAAATTTTATAAAGGTCTTCGCACTCAAAGATTGCCATAACTAGCTCTTTCCCTGTTTGATAAGATGATGGTAAGGGTTTACCTACCTCGCATTCCATATCAATTTCGCGATCGCGCCACTGTAACCTCCAAATACGCTTTTCGGTTATTGGTGCTTTGACAGACCGAGCAAAAGCATTATACACCTGCTCTGCTTTGATATCATCCTTGGCTGCTGGCACAAAAAACTTCATAGGCTTTGGTTACAAGTAATGTGAGTTTCACTAGCACCAGCGTAACGCAGTTACCAAGGCAATCTGCTTCCATCCCATGAGAAAAAATGTCCACTATCGCCTTCTTGAAGCTGTTCAATCACAGCCAATAATTGGGTAACGGTGCGTTCCACTGAGAATAATTTTTCCGCAGGTACATTTTTCTGGAAAGGACGCGAAAGGCGCGTATCAGTTGTACCAGGATGTAATGTCACTATTAATGCTTTAGGACAACTTCTTTTATACTCAATTGCCGCAGTTCGCATCAACATATTGAGTGCTGCTTTAGAAGCGCGATAGCCATACCATCCACCGAGTTGATTATCGCCAATACTGCCCAATTTAGCAGAAATACTAGCGAACACACTGCGTTCTCCATGACGCAACAGAGGCAATAGATGTTTAGCTAGCAAGACAGCACCAATACTATTTATCTGAAAGTAGCGCAGCAAGTTTTCTGAATTTATCTGTCTTAAGCTTTTTTCAGGTTGCAAAGTATCTTCATGCAACAGTCCTACACAGTTGACTACCAAATGCAGTTTGTCAACTTGGGTACGTATTTTTTGAAGAGCTTCAACAATCTGCAATTCGTCAGTAATATCCATCTCCAGACAAATTAATCGCTCAGAATGTTCGCCTGCAAGAGCTATTAAATCGGAGGCTGATTCCGCTTGACGAGAAGTTGCATAAACTTTGGCTATTCTGTCATCTTCTAGCAATTTTTTTACAAAACCCAAACCAATACCTTGGCTGGCTCCCACAATCAATGTATTGACAGAATTAATTTCATTGATAAAAGACATATAACTTTAGGAATTAACAATAGTGAAACTTAATAATAACTAGGATAAATGTTTGATTTTACTTCACTTCAAGCAACCTCTACAGATTAGCAAAATTAGAATCTTTGTGGTTTATTTACCAATGCAAAACTTGCTAAAAATCCTATCCAAAACTGATTCTGTTACTTCTTCTCCAGTAATCTCTCCCAGTGCTTGAATTGCACCGCGTAAGTCAATTGTCCAAAAATCTAGAGGAAGCTGCTGAACAATTGTTGTTTGTACTTGTTCCAAAGATATTTGAGCTTGAGTTAAAGCTGCTGCTTGCCTTTGATTAATGGCTAAATCCATGTCAGCAGCTTGGACTTTTTCTGCTTTGACTAGCTCTAAAATTGCTACTTCTAAAGCATCAATACCTTGATTTTGTGCTGCTGCTGTGAAAATTTTAGATTTTGAATTTGGTATTTGAGATTGAAGAGTTTTTCTTTCGTCTTCTTCTAATAAATCGATTTTGTTAATGACTAAAATTAATGGACGGTGTTGTACTTGTTCGTAAATTTCTCGATCGCCTTCTGTCCAACCGACTGAAGCATCGATGGTAAGCAAGACTAAATCAGCTGCATTTGCAGCACGGCGCGATCGCTCTACACCAATTTTTTCCACTTGATCTGTTGTTTCCCGAATCCCGGCTGTATCTAGCACTTGTACAGGTATTCCCCCAACAACTAGCTGGGATTCAACCACATCGCGGGTTGTACCGGGTAAGTCTGTGACGATCGCGCGATCGCTCCGGCTCCAGGCGTTCAATAAGCTCGACTTACCCACGTTTGGCCGCCCCACAATTGCCACTTTTAAACCTGTGCGTAGCAACTCACCTTTGTCTTTGGTTGCCAATAACCTCGTTATTTCGGCGGCAATTTTCTCGATTTCTGATATTATTGCTTTATCATCCAACGGCGGTAAGTCTTCCTCAAAATCGATTCGTGCTTCGATTTCTGCCAAAATATCTAAACAGTTAGCGCGTAACTGCCGGATCGGATGAGCTAATTTTCCCTGTAAACCAGCTAAGGCAGTTTGGGCAGCTTGAGGTGATTTAGCTCCTACTAAATCAGCAATACCTTCGGCTTGAGTTAAATCCAATCGCCCATTCAAAAAGGCACGGAGGGTAAATTCTCCGGGTTGGGCTAGTCTAGCGCCATTTTCTAAACACAGTTGTAATACCTGCTGCACTGCCATAATTCCCCCGTGGCAATGGAATTCCACCACATCTTCACGGGTGTAAGAGCGGGGTGCTTTCATAATCAGCAATAAAGCTTCATCTACCAGTTGTTGGGTTTGGGGATGACGAATATAACCGTAGAGAATCCGGTGACTTTCCCAAACTTGTCGCCCTGGTGTGTGAAAAAGAGTTTGGGCTAGAGCCATTGCTTCAGAACCAGACACCCGCACAATACCCACACTACCCTGTTGGGGGACAACAGCAGTTGCGATCGCAACGATGGTTCCAGTGGTAGCAAAAACTTCTGACATGAGCGCCCTTCATAAGAGTGAGAAATTAGGAGTCAAAATCATAACTCATAACTGATAACTTTCTAAATGGTAAGTATTTAGACTAATAGGATAGCAACTGGCAAGGTAAAATTTACCTAGAGGTTAATGCCTGATAGTAAAGAGTTAGGGGTGAATATTATAACTCCTGTACAGACACGATTAGTCGCGTCTCGGCTTATAAGTTTTAGAGAGGAATTTACTGTGGAGCAAAAGATTAACTGCGCTGTAGCCTGTGTTAACGGGTGTGTTTTAGGGGATAAATGCCCCAACATCGAGTTTAGAGAGGCGGCCGCAAAATTTATTGAAGAGACTCCCCTAGACAAAATGTTGGAATTGGCACAAGAACGTTTGCGGAAAAAAATGACGGAACCGCCAAAATGGGTTTTTCCTGAAGATCCATAGTATTTGTGTTAATAGGCATAAGCAAGACAGCGAGGAACTTAAATAGTATCTGGATCTATATTTAATTCTCGCAGTTTTGCTGCCAAGCGATCGCCGCGTTGCTTTTCTTGTTCAGCTTGTTGCGCGACTTCTTCGGGTGTGGGAACCAGTTTTCCTTCAGGCGTGAAAAAGCGTAGCTTTTCTTGATAAACCCCTAAATACAAACCTAGCTGTTGACTCCACAACCAGCCTTGGGGATTTGGTTCTAACGGTTGATATTTACCATCAAGTAAATGAAACCCTGCAAATTCTAACGTTTCTGGGTCAAACCAGAAATAATCTGGTGTGCGAAAAATATCTTGGTAAATTTGTTTTTTTAGCCCCTTGTCAGTATCGCCTGTGCTATCTGAGAGAATTTCTATAATTAGATTAGGATATTTGCCATCTTCTTCCCAGACAACCCAACTTTTGCGGGGTTTGCGTTCAGTCTCCAGTACCACAAAAAAATCTGGCCCCCGGAAGTTTTCTGATTTGCGCTGGCGTGGACTGTAGTAAATAGTGAGATTACCCGATACATAAAAGTCATTGCGATTTTGCCACAGCCACTCTAAGCATTGGATGAGCAGTGTCATTTGTAGCCGATGCAAGTCAGTTTCCAAAGGCGGTTCGTCACTGTATAAATCCCCTGGGGGAAATATACCATCTTCTGGGGATTCTAAATCTTGGGCTACAGACATGGCAGCAAGTGTCTTAGTGCTATAAGTTTAGCGTAGCAGTGAGAAGCGCAGACGTGCAGCACCCTAGCACTAAATATCTAATCCGACTACCATTAAGTCAGGCGGATGTTCAACATTGAACTGGTAATATATCTCTCTTTTTTCCTGTGGTGGAAGAGTTAACTGCCATTCTAAAATGCCCATTTCACCCAATTGAATTTGTGGATTACTGCGGCTGAGACGCACTTTAATTTGCTCGTTGCGGCTAACTGGCAATTGTTCAGTTACTTTCAGATTTACTTCTTTGTCAAGTAAGTTAGTAATTATCAACCGATAACTATAAGTAATCCGGCGCTGGTTACTAATTAGTCTCTTGTCTACTAGACGTTCAACTAATTCGCGCTCAATTTTCAAACCTTCATCAATCCCCAAATTCAGTTTAAATTCTTGTCCTGGCGCAATATTTTGTAACTGAGTTGTCCCGATAAAAACATTGTTGCGGAAAATATTCGCTTTACCTGGTAACAAAGTCGCACCATTGGGATTATTTTTCACATTTGCTTGCAGATAAGCAAAACTTACCAAACGCGGCATTGCTACATAATCAAAGTTACAAGGATAATCATCATTGAAAATTGTCGTTTTATGGGGTGCGCCATCACTGGGAATGTTACCGCCACCATTCAATTTAAAGGTAACTACACTACCTTCTTTGGATACTTCTGCTGTCACACTTTCTGCTTGGATAAGAACATCCTCTGCACCTTCATCTTCTTCTTGCCAATCTGCTCTAGCAGCAGGAGCAGGCGGTTCTGCTATGCTAGGCAGCAGTGGTGGTTGAGCAGCAAATCGTCGTTGTCGTAACATTTGTGGACGTGGCGCATCAATATACCAGGGTTCAATTTTAGGCGGAAGTGTACCTAATCCCGGTTTAGCGGTAGAAAGGGTGAGATTTGCACCAATCCAATCTTCGCCACTGCTTTGAGTGATTTCTGCAAGGTATCCCAGATGCACAATATCGCTGGTAGTGTTAAAGCGCAAGTCATAAAGTGGAGTCCAACTGGCGCGATTTACTATGTAAGACACCTCTAATTCAAATTCGCCTTCACCTGCAACTTCAACTCCTACAACTATGCTCAAACTCTCTTTGGGATGGGGTGTTTGAATTTTTTGCAATGAGGCGCGGAGTACTTGCAGTTCTTTGTCTAATTCCTGCTGTTGGGTTTTGCACTCTCCAGATGCGATCGCATATTCACTATACTGGCTTCCAATAAAGTTCAAAAAATCCAAAGTTTCGCTCAGGCTAAGATTTTTCCGAGACAAACTTTGGGCAAAGGGTTCTTCTGTTTTTTCACGTAACCCGGCGATAAAACTAGATTGCAATGCTAAAGCATCCACTTGGGCTTGCAGGTGGCGTTTTTCTGCTTCTAACTGCTCAATTTGCCTTGTTAAATGTGCAACTCGCTCTGCCACTGGTTCAGTGGTGTAAATGCGATCGCTACTCACTCCCATCAAACGCACTGCCACTGTCCCTGTACCGCTAACCCTGATAGACTCAGTTTCTAGAGTCTCTGGCACTGAGGTAATTACTAATTCCTGTTCAATTCCTGTTAAATCAACTACACCCCGCCGTGTAACCAATGCTCTGTCAGCATAAACTGTAACAGCTACAATCTCGCTTTGTACTGTTTTGCGCCAAGATGGTATTTCCGGGTTAACCATTGCCAGTTTTCCCCCATTTTTAATTGATTCTGCTGGTTAATTGTCAATGGTTGCCGGCCTAAGAGTCAACCCCTTTGGGTAATTCGTAATTCGTAATGGGCTACGCCCCGCTACGCTAACGTAATTCGTAATTATGAATTACCCGTGAGTTGGTTCAAGTGTACTAGAAGGGGTATCAGTGTTTTGATCTACAAAATTCCTTGCCGCAGCCAGGAGATAGTCATAATAGGCACGAGCGACGATAGATAGCTGCTTACCTGCGGGGTAAACCATGTACCAATTTCGCTGAATGGGGAAATGTTGGACATCTAAAATGCTAAAATCTGAAGCGTCTAATAGTAAAGTATGACGAGATAAAACGGAAATTCCTAAACCACCTGCGATCGCTTGTTTAATTGCTTCGTTACTTCCCAATTCCAGCTTGACTTTTACTGTTACCCCTTGTTCTTCAAATAGACTTTGCACGGCGCGACGAGTTCCTGAACCTGGTTCTCGCATAATAAAAGGTTCGTTAGACAGGCGTTGGATCGGAATATTTTTTTCTTTGGATAACGGATGATTAAGTGGTGCAAAGACGATCAAAGGATTTTCTAAAAATGCCTCACAAGTCACATCCATATTGTCTGGAACTTGACTCATAATATACAAGTCGTCCAGATTTTGGCTCATCCGTTCCAAAATTTGTTCGTGATTCGTTACTTGCAGAGAGATATCAATCCCTGGATAAAGTTCGCAAAACGGCCCTAACAAACGTGGGATAAAATATTTTGCTGTTGTAATCACTGCCAAGCGTAATTGTCCCTGTTTTAGCCCTTTTAAATCTGCCACCTTCATCTCATACTGGGCTATATTTTCAAAAATCTGCCGACAAGTGGCAAATAATTCTCGTCCTGCCTCAGTGAGATACAACCGCTTTCCTACTTGCTCAAATAATGGCAACCCTACCGATTTTGTGAGTTGCTTAATCTGCATAGAAACGGTAGGTTGGGTAAGAAACAATTCCTCAGCAGCCCGCGTAAAGCTACTGTGCCGTGCCGCAGCCTCGAATACCTTTAACTGGTGCAGCGTCGCTTGTTTCAAAGGTGGTTCTCCTCTATATAGTTATTCATCGATATAAAACTAGTATTAACTGAACGGTTGCAAATGGGATAGCAATACCAATAGAAATTTATGAGCTTTATTATAGATAAAACTCTATTATTTCTATTAAAATAAAGGTATTTTATTTATAGATTGAAGAAGCTATTATCAAAACAACAAGAAAAGCGTAAGATCCCTTCCACTTCCCGATGAATGATGATTTTTCGAAATTCATCTATCATCATTCATCATTCCATAATTCTTCTACAACTTCTGCAATTTTTGTAGGTAGCTTAGTTAAATCTGGTAATCTTAGCACTTCTATTTCGGCAACTTGTTCTTTAATGTTCACTGGCAAGTTTAAAGGCTGCTGTGTTTCTATCCAGCAGCTTGCTAATGGTAAAGTTTGCTCCATTTCGTCTAGTGGTCGGGGAATTACCATCACTGCATTTAATTCCCCAATGCGTTCTGCCTCAAACATTCCCGCTTCCACTGCTACCGCCACATTTGCTACGGAACCACGAATAATGGCTGTACACAAACCCCCACCAATTTTTTCGTAGGCTGCTAAATGAACATCAGCAGCTTTGAGCATCGCATCACACGCGCCTACCATCGCTGGAAATCCTCGCGTTTCTACCAAACCAATTGCTTGATTACTCAGACGGCTAGAATTACCCTCCTCCATCAATTTAGTAAAACGGGTTGTGATGGGAAGTACTATATCTAGGTTGGGATAAGGCCGAGGAATCACCAAGCTAGAAACTAACTGACCAAACTGTTCAGCTGTTTGCACACCCGATTCTACAGCCAGACGCACGTCAGCAATGCCACCCCGGACGATCGCAGTACAATATCCGCCACCTATTTTTTCATACCCAACTAGGTGAACTCCTGCTGATTTCAGCATCATATCCGCCGTCCCAACTATTGCTGGAAAGCTGCGGGTAGAAACTAAACCTAAAGCAGTATCCTGGAAGGTGTCTCGATGACTCGTTCCTTCGATGGCTTTCATAGACCGTTGATTAGATGTTTCCATTTGAACTTTCCCAGATAATCACAAAGCCGACAACTTACAATTAACACTTACTTGGACTAATCGTCAGAGTTTGGGTTGCTTAAGGATTGTCTATGAGGAAACAATGTAGTCAACAGTCTGCTTATGCTCCCTTGTCCATAAATCTGAGTCCCGAAACCGTTAGGGGATTCTGTAGTTAGCTGATTGGGGTCTGAGTCAGGTTGTGTAGGCTCTTGGACGGGTTCTTGCAAGGGGGGTTCAGCATCCTTGGCTGGTTCTTCCACGGTAGGAGGCTGGCTTTCAGGAGTGGCGGGAGATTTAAAGTAAGAAATCGACTTATTTTGTTTGAAATCCACAAAAGCCGCAGCTGAGAAGTTAGTTGAGGAAGTTACCTTTTCCTTAACTTCCCCTGAGCCATTTTCTTCTTCCTTTGGCGGTGGCGCACTTGTAGCCGTAGGGTTATTCGTGGATGGTTCCGGCTGCTTTGTTTGAGCAATTTGCCGACTGGTGTCTCCTAAAATCGATCCAGGTGGAACTACTTGTCCAGGTTCAACTGAATAGTTAAAAACTGTTGTTGCTGAACCAATGCAAGCATTTGCTCCAATTTTGCCCTTGCCAACCATCAAAAAACCGGCTCCCAGGTTTGCCCCTACTTCTACCTCTAGGGTTCCTTCATGGACTTGGAGAATGGCTCCCATGCCAATACAGACCCCCGCCCCAATGATGATCTTGCTGTTTTCAGCAGCTTGAAGGATCACCCCAGGTGCAAGTACTGCGCTTGGATGAATAGTCACCTCACCACTAATGTAAGAATCAAAGTTATTGCTGAGGCGCAGTGACAGCACAGACATGAAAATTTTAACCTCGGAAGCCGGAATTTAGTAGTTCTGAGTGCTGAGTGCTGAGTGCTGAGTAATTAGTATGTTCCTAAATCTAGGTGTACGGTTCCTGTGACTGGTGTCTTTAAGTATTAACTCAGCACTCAGCACTTTTAACTCAGCACTCTTATGGTCTTTGGATAATCGTTTCTAATACCCGACGCTTGGCTTTGGGGTCAATACCAATTAAGCGCACATATTCCCCTTGGTATTCGCCAAGGTGTCCTTCAATAGCTGCGATCGCTTCTCTTTCTGAGGAGGCTTGAATTTGACCGGTACTCGTCCAGGAACCTGTACGGAACCGCCGTTGGTCTACGTGTTCAAGGCTAATTTTAGAGCCGCCAGCCAATAATTGTCGGAGTTGGTCTACAACTTCACTACTCAAGCGGGTACTGGTAGCTGTTGCTGTTGCTGTTGCAGAAGGCGCACTGTTAGTAAATGATTTCTGACTGCCAGAGGAGGCTACTTGACCATTTGGACGTTGGATAATCGTTTCTAATACCCGACGCTTGGCTTTTGGGTCAATACCAATTAAGCGTACATATTCCCCTTGGTATTCACCAAGGTGTCCTTCAATAGCTGCGATCGCTTCTCTTTCTGAGGAGGCTTGAATTTGACCGGTACTAGTCCAAGAACCTGTACGGAACCGGCGTTCGTCTACGTGTTCAAGGCTAATCTTATACCCACCAGCCAATAATTGCCGGAGTTGGTCTACTACTTCAGTACTCAAACGATTACTGGTAGCTGTTGCCGCAGCACTTCCAGAGCCTCCACTGCTGCTAGTAAATGATGATTTCTGACTACCAGAGGAGGCTACTTGACCATTTGGACGTTGAATAATCGTTTCTAATACCCGCCGTTTGGCTTTGGTATCAATACCGATTAAACGCACATACTCACCTTGATGGCTTTCTATACATTCTTCCAAGCCGGAAATTACTTGATTTATGGAAGTTGCTTCAATTGGCTTACAGCTAGTCCAGGAACCAGTACGGAAACGGCGCTCGTCTACGTGTTCCATGCCAATTTTGTAACCACCTGCCAAAAGCTGGCGGATTTGCTCTACAGTTTCGCCATTGACTTTGCCACTGCTAGAGCCGTTACCATTACCATTACTACTGTAGCTGCCATTGTTATGACTACTAGTCGGAGCCTTAAAATTGGTAGCTGGTTTAAAATCACCATCCGGGCGTTGGATGATGCTTTCTAACACACGTCGTCTATCTTTGTCAATACCAAAAAGGCGGACATATTCGCCACTATGGTCACTTACACAGCTTTCTAATGCTGCGATCGCTTCACCGATGGATCTCGGTTCAATTGGTTGGCAACTAGTCCAAGAACCCGTGCGGAACCGTCTCTGGTCTACGTGTTCTGTACCAATTTTATACCCTTGTTCCAATAGATAGCGCACCTGCTCTATTGTTTCTGCACCCAAGCTATTGCTCGCCACTTCACTACTCCTTTCCAACTCTAAAACAGTAATACCTTTACCTGTATAAGATTTAGCGTTCTCATCCCGAATGGGTGCTATACATTTGCTATCCGCAGCACAAAGATAACCAGCTCGTAGCGCCTGATTAATCCCAACCACATGATGAGCAAATTCCTTATCCTGCTCTTGCACATCTGGCAAGCGGTCAGCTTGCTGCTGGCTAGTAATTACTGCTCCCGAAGGTACATATTTACCTGCGGGAATTTCTACGTCTTGAATCAAAGCGTGCATCATCACGATGCAACCTGCACCTACCCTGGCATTAAACACCGTCGAGCGAAAGCCAATGAAGGAATTATCGCCTACATAAGCTGGCCCGTGAATTAGAGCCATGTGGGTAATGCAAGTATTTTTACCTACCCATACCGAGTATTTCTCTTGGTCATCGCCAATTACTCGACCTTGCTCTAACCCATGAATGACCACACCATCTTGAATATTAGTGTTTTCACCAAGATAAAAAGGTGTACCTTCATCCGCTCTAATCGTAGTCCCCGGAGCAACGATTACATTTGCACCTATTCGTACATCCCCAATCAGATTGGCGAATGAGTGTACAAAAGCAGTTTGATGGATTTCGGGTTCAGCTAAATTCCTTGACCACGGAGTTGGGGGTGCTGCCGTGCTGCGGACTGCCATTGCGAGATTCCTCCTATATTGTCATTTGTCCTTTGTCATTTGTCCTTTGTCATTTGTCCTTTTCTAATGACAAATGACTAATGACCAATGACTAATGACCAATGACTATCGATATTGATCTTTTTTGCTGTAAATCATGCGATCTTCAACATAAATTGTATCTATGATCGCCACTACCACTGCATCTAGTGGTCGCTGTTCGTTGCCAATAACTTGACGAGCAACACTGCCACGACTGACAAGTACCCACTCATCGACACCCGCTCCCACACTATCTGCTGCTACCTCATATTGTGGGAGGATGTTTCCGTCTTCATCTACAAATTGTAACAACAGTAGTTTCACACCTCTGAGACTTGGATCTTTTTGGGTGCTAACTACTGTGCCGCGAACTTTGGCGACTTGCATTACAAATTACGGTCTTCTACCGAAAGGACGAATTGCGTTCACATTTTCCCGGAATTGCTCTACGTCTTCTGTATAACGAATTGGTAGGACGTATTCCAAGTTTTCGTGAGGACGAGCAATGATGTGAGTAGACAGCACTTGTCCACCGTTGACACGCTTCACTGATTCAACACCTGCGGCTACGGAAGCTTGAACTTCCGAAACGTCACCCCGGACAATTACTGTAACTCGACCACTGCCGATTTTTTCATAACCCACTAGAGTTACACGAGCAGCTTTCACCATCGCATCAGCAGCTTCCACTACTGCTGGAAAGCCCAGCGTTTCAACCATTCCCACTGCAATTGACATTAGTTTTAATCCCTTTTTTATTGTTTTTAGACTTGGACAAAAGTGATGCTCAAAAAAGCAAAGAGCGTTAATTACTTTGTTTAAACAGCTTTTAGGTACGGAACTGTTCCACAGCTTCTGTGTAACGAATCGGCAAGACGTATTCCAGGTTCTCGTGAGGACGAGCAATGATATGAGTGGATAACACTTCACCACCAAATACTCTTTTCGCCGCTTCAACCCCAGCAGCTACAGAAGCTTGCACTTCCGATACATCTCCCCGAACTATTACGGTGACGCGAGCGCTACCAATTTTTTCATACCCTACTAAGGTGACACGGGCGGCTTTCACCATCGCATCAGCAGCTTCCACTACTGCTGGAAAGCCCTTCGTTTCAATCATTCCAACTGCAATTGGCATCGCAGAACTCCTACAAAATTAATGCAATCTGTACTGTCGTCTGAATTTTTTGACGGGGAGAGCCTGATCTTATAGCTAAGAAAACACTTCCAAATTAAGCATAGGAAAGCTTGGCGTTCCTGGCAATATAAATTACTATAATAGTTTATGATAAGAAAGTTTTAAAAAACTTAACAAATATTTATCTAGGCTTTTGAGCAATTAAAGTTTACTGAATTACTTGAGCAGCCACTTATGCTTTATAATTTCTTTATCACATTTACAAAACGATATTCATAACCAAGGCTAATTCTATCTGGCGAGGGAAGAGCGGCGGCTGTATCTTTTGCTGTATCTATCTTTCCTCGATTTTTGCTGGATGTACAATGACTAGATGAAAAGTATATAATCTTTTCAAATATATCGTATAAATTACTCTGCTCAAAGTAGAAATACAAATGTAAAAACAGAGGTGAGGTTAAGGCAAGTAAATGCTTTTGCGTATGTAAAGTTATATTTTATCAAAGTTTAGTAGGGGAAAGTAAAGTAAAAATACCTTGGATAATTTAGTTTAAATAATAGTAAAAAAATGTTGATATTTTACTAAATTTATTTTTTTAAATAAATAAATGTCTGAAAATTTTTTTAAAATAAAGGCTGAGTCATAAAGGTAAATTTAAATGGATCAATTTCTATTTTCAACAAGTTGGTTTGTGCCTTTATATAGCTTATTAGGCGCAATTTTGACGTTGCCCTGGGGAATAGGAATAATTCAGCGAACAGGGCCAAGACCTGCGGCATACATCAACTTGTTGACAACTGTTGTGGCTTTTGTCCATAGTCTATTTGTATTTAAAAATATCTGGGATAGAGAACCAGAAAATTTACTGGTGCCGTGGTTTAAAGCTGCTGATTTAGACTTATCTTTTAGCTTGGAACTCTCACCAGTCAGTATTGGGGCAACAGTTTTAATTACAGGTTTAAGCTTACTGGCACAAGTTTACGCTCTGGGTTACATGGAAAAGGACTGGTCGCTAGCGCGTTTTTTTGCGCTGCTAGGATTTTTTGAAGCAGCGTTGAGTGGTCTAGCAATCAGCGATTCTTTGTTTCTCAGCTATGCCCTTTTAGAAGTTCTGACACTTTCGACTTACTTGCTAGTGGGATTCTGGTATGCTCAACCGCTAGTAGTGACGGCGGCGCGAGATGCGTTTTGGACTAAACGGGTAGGAGACTTGTTGCTGCTGATGGCTGTGGTGACACTTTCCACCTTGGCCGGTAGTTTGAACTTTTCGGATTTATATGAGTGGGCGCAAACAGCTAATCTAAGCCCAGTCACATCAACATTGCTGGGGTTGGCGTTAATTGCTGGGCCGGCGGGAAAATGTGCCCAATTTCCATTGCACCTGTGGTTAGATGAGGCGATGGAAGGGCCGAATCCGGCTTCGGTAATGCGAAACTCGCTGGTAGTTGCTGGTGGCGCTTATTTACTGTATAAATTTCAACCATTGTTAGCACTGTCGCCAGTTGCCTTGAATGCTTTGGTAATCATGGGTACAGTAACGGCAATTGGGGCGACATTAGTATCTATAGCTCAAATTGACATTAAGCGATCGCTATCTCATTCCACCAGTGCATACATGGGATTAGTGTTTTTAGCAGTGGGGTTACAGCAAGGGGGTGTGGCCTTGATGTTGCTGCTAACTCATGCGATCGCTAAAGCATTATTATTTATGAGTTCCGGTTCAGTCATCTTAACTACCCAAAGCCAAGACTTAACAGAGATGGGCGGACTTTGGTCACGGATGCCAGCCACCACCACCGCCTTTATTGTCGGTTCGGCGGGGATGGTAACGTTTCTACCATTGGGAAGCTTCTGGGCAATGCTAGGATGGGCTGACGGTTTTGTGAATATTAGCCCTTGGGTGATTGGGGTTTTATTATTAGTCAATGGCTTGACAGCATTGAACTTAACTAGAGTATTCAGATTAGTCTTCTGGGGGAAACCGCAACAAAAGACCCGACGCACGCCAGAGGTGGGTTGGCAAATGGCCTTCCCGATGGTGACACTGACAATCTTGACTTTACTTTTGCCTTTGATGCTACAGCAATGGTACTTACTACCAGATTGGCAAAGTATTAATTGGTATGTAGCATTAGCGTTGTTTGCTTCTACTGTGCTGGGAATAGTTATAGGTTCTACAGTTTATCTGCACAAAGCTTGGTCACGCTCCAGATTCTTGGCGTGGAGATTTGTACAAGACTTATTAGGTTATGATTTTTATATTGACCGAGTTTATCGCGTAACGGTGGTAAGTGCAGTCGCACTGCTATCTAGAATTTCTGCTTGGAGCGATCGCTATTTAGTCGATGGTCTAGTAAACTTAGTTGGGTTTGCGACAATTTTTGGTGGACAAACTTTAAAGTACAGCATTTCTGGGCAATCTCAGGGCTATATGTTGACCATCCTCGCAGTTGTCAGCGTCCTGGTTTTCTTCATCGGCTGGTCATCGGGTTTACTAGATAAATTGCCTTTTTAAAGATATTGTCATTGGTCATTGGTCATTTGTCATTTGTGATTGGGTAAGAGTTTTTCCCCATTCCCCATTCCCCATTCCCCATTCCATATCTGCTTATGCTTAGTGTTTTAATTCTAGTGCCGTTAATCGGTGCAGCTTTAATTGGTTTCTCGCCTTCTGGTATTAATGGGAAATTTGCCCGTGGGGTAGCTTTGGTCTTTGCCATTATCGCTTTCTTGTGGACAATCGTACTAGCAATTCAGTTCCATCCAGGGGAAATCACTCAACAGTTTGCTGAGTCTGTCCCCTGGATAGATGTCTTAGGCTTAAACTATAACCTCGGAATCGATGGTTTATCTTTGCCACTGCTGGTTTTGAATGGACTGCTAACTTCTATTGCCATCTACAGTAGCGATGAATCCCTACAGCGCCCGAAATTTTATTACTCTTTAATACTATTATTAAGCGCTGGGGTAACTGGAGCATTTCTGGCACAAGATTTACTTTTATTTTTCCTGTTTTACGAATTAGAACTAATTCCGCTATATCTGTTGATAGCTATTTGGGGTGGGGAAAAGCGTGGTTATGCGGCGACAAAATTTCTTATTTATACCGCCGTTTCAGGAATCTTAATTTTAGCAAGTTTCCTCGGCATGGTTTGGCTGAGTGGTTCCTCTAGCTTTGCATTAGCAACGTTGAACACTACGACTTTACCTTTAGCGACACAGCTTTTACTGCTAGTGGGAATTTTGATCGGTTTCGGGATTAAAATTCCCTTAGTTCCCTTTCATACTTGGTTGCCAGATGCTCACGTTGAAGCTTCCACACCAATTTCCGTGTTGTTGGCTGGGGTGTTGTTGAAGTTGGGAACTTACGGCTTACTGCGGTTTGGTATGAACTTGTTACCAGAAGCTTGGGCTTATGTGGCTCCTTGGTTAGCGACTTGGGCAGTGGTGAGTGTACTGTATGGTGCATCCTGCGCGATCGCTCAAACAGATATGAAAAAAATGGTAGCATACAGTTCTATTGGACACATGGGCTATGTGCTGTTAGCGACGGCTGCGGCTACACCATTAAGCGTGTTAGGTGCTGTAATGCAGATGATTAGCCACGGCTTAATTTCCGCCATGCTGTTTTTGCTGGTAGGAGTTGTGTATAAAAAAGCCGGCAGCCGAGATTTAGATGTTCTTCAAGGATTGCTAAACCCAGAACGAGGTATGCCCGTAATTGGTAGCCTAATGGTTTTGGGAGTGATGGCCAGTGCTGGGATACCTGGAATGGTAGGATTTATTTCCGAATTTATCATTTTTCGGGGCAGTTTCCCTGTTTTTCCAGTGCAAACTCTACTATCAATGCTTGGCACAGGCTTAACTGCGGTTTACTTCCTCATACTCCTCGACCGTGCCTTTTTTGGCCGCTTGTCAGAACAAGTTACTAACTTACCACGTGTGTATTGGAGCGATCGCGCCCCAGCTGCAATTTTAGCTGTGCTGATTGTGATTTTCGGCATTCAACCCGCTTGGTTAGCACGCTGGACTGAACCAACAATTACAGCAATGGTGAATAGCCAAAATGTAGTAGTAGCAGTGTCCTTGGAGAAAGCAATGGGGAATGGGGATTAGGGATTAGGGACAAGGGGACAAGGAGAATAACCGTGCCCAATGACAAATGACAAATGACTAATCCCTATACTTTTTGGAGAGATAGCAATGGTAACTATTAAAAAGAAAGCGGCTCACAATCCCTTAACTGAGTATATTGAACGGCTGCAAAAAGGAGAAGCATTACTTCCCGATAGTCCAGAAAATGTATTAGAAGTAGTTGGTATTCTTAAAAGCTATGGTGTAGTTTTAGATGCCTACTCAAAAAATCTTAATTATATTGCCGAGTATCAGTTTTTAATATTTTTCCCATTTTTTAAATACTTTAATGGAGAGGTTTCTTTTCAGAAATTACTCCGCCACTGGTGGCATAATCGAATTAATTTTGAGTATGCCGAATATTGTATGAAAGCCATGATGTGGCATGGTGGTGGTGGACTAGATACATATTTAGATACAACAGAATTTAAAGAAAGAGCGCAAGCCGTTATCGCCGCAAAATTTAAAAACAATCCCTTAATTTCGGGTATTAATCAACTGTTTCCAGATTTTTTAACAGAACAATTGCGTGTCTCTGCTTACTACACAGGTTTAGGTCAATTTTGGCGAGTTATGGCTGATATATTTCTCAGCTTATCAGACCTCTACGATCAAGGCAAAATAAAATCGATTTCCGAAGTTGTAGAACATATTAAAGCAGGGTTAGTGGCAAATGCGTCAAACCCAATTACATACGCCGTCAAAATACGAGGTGAAGTCTATGAAATCATTCCTAAAAGCGTTGGTTTGACCTTCTTAGCAGATACAGCAATACCTTATGTAGAAGCAGTATTCTTTCGGGGAACTCCTTTCCACGGTACAGTTTCATACAACGCCCAAGGTTATCAAATCCCCCCAGATCAAACGCGATTTCAGTATGGCGCATTATATGCCGATCCTTTACCTATTGGCGGCGCGGGTATTCCTCCCACCTTGTTGATGCAGGATATGCGTCATTATCTTCCAGAGTATTTGCACGAAATTTATCGTCGTAGTCTTCGGGGTGAAGATGATTTGCGGGTACAAATTTGCATGAGTTTCCAAAAATCGATGTTTTGTGTGACGACAGCAACAATTTTGGGATTGATGCCTTATCCTTTGGACACTAAAGATCCAAATGAGGAAAAAGGTAATCGAGTTTATTTAGAAAAGTGGATGAGTCGGTTAGAAACTTCGCGGTTGTTGGATGTGAATAAATAGGTAAAGATTAAACTTCTGGTTCGATGCCTAAAGATCGCAATTGAGCAGTTAAGCGATCAGCTCTTTCCTCACCAGTCAATAACAAATTACCTTGCAAATCCCACCAACGCAACCAAGGTAATTCCATATTGTAATATTGTCCCTGCCAAATTCCTAACTCAACTCCTAAAGGATGTATGGGATAATGTCCGCGTTCATTTGCTGTTAATAACTGATATTGTCCACCAATTAATTCATAAACTTCTACGCTGGCTTTATTCACTTCATAAATGCCGTAGAAAGGAGGACGAATCACCTGCTCATAAATCCAAAATTTCCCCTTCCAAGGAGTTTTATCTCGCTCTTCACTACCATCCCCAGAGACAAATTCTAATGCAATCAAAGGGGCAATAAACTCTCGCCATAATACATAAGACCTCCGCGTTTGCCCATCCAGAGTAGGTGGTACATTCCCTACATAAAACCAGTCTGGTGCTTCTGCGCCTTTTTCTAGGGGGTCAGTGATGCGCCAGTAGATACCGCTATCTTGACCAATACAATATTGCCCATCAGGATGGCGTTTTTGCAATATCGGTTTAATAGAGTCCGTTAGGAGAATGCTTTGGGGATGTTCCTGAAAGTTCTTCACGAAAGTACCATCAGACTCTGGTAGCTGCGTATGGTCTGGGAACGGGGTCAGCGCGGTGGATGGA
This sequence comes from Nostoc sp., assembly GCF_036917775.1. GTDB lineage: Bacteria > Cyanobacteriota > Cyanobacteriia > Cyanobacteriales > Nostocaceae > Nostoc. The sequence continues at coordinate 95,845 of NZ_JBALEQ010000083.1, read as the reverse complement.
TCGGTTGCAGAGGTCATAAGGCTACCTTTGCAGGAGTAAGGGTTGTTTTTTAGTTTAGCAGTGGAAGAGGAGATGGAGTGATCGCTTACTACTCGCCAACTAATGCCAGTGCTTGATTGATCACACGGTCAGAAAGATACATTCCTGATGAACGTAAATTCTCTATAACTGGTCGTGCCATTGTTATTTTGCCGCGTTGCTTTGCTATCAAAACTATACCTAATGTTCCTCGTACAGGAATTCCCAGTACTGCTGCACATCTACGAGCGGCAAGATCATCCATAATTGCTTCTGTACCGGGGTGGCTATAAGCCCAAGTCAAAACAAACAAATGATTCGCCTTTACCTAAATCCCAAGATTGGATAATCTCAGGAGTTGGAGGTGCTTCTACAACTGTTAACCAGTTTGTTTGTAAAAGTCCTGCAACAGTCGGGTCTTCTACGTTTCTTTGCTGAATTTCAACAGCTACTGCTGATGGAACTAAAATTTCTTCACCCAATAACTGCAACAAATCCAGGAAACTACTTCTAAACAAAAATATGAGAGGTGAAGCATTAATTACAGTTGGTTCAGCCACGTTCTAATTCCCGTTGTAAGTCATCAAAATCAACAATAAAAGCATCCATTTGTTCACGGGATAGAGCCAGGAGAAAATCTGTTCTATCTAAATCGGTGATATTAGCTGCTTTCTCTTGGGAAATTTCACCACGTCCATACCAGTGGATAGCCGCAGCCAAACGCAATTCACGGACAAACTCATTAGGTGACAGGCGCAGAGCAGAGAATATTTCTTCGGGTAGTTCTAAGGTGACAGTAGTCATAAAAGTTATGCGGGGTGAAAGCCTATTCTAGAATTCACTTTAGCAATTTTAGGATGTGGGAGAAAAAAGCGTAGGCATAGCCCATCGTAGACATCACTCTCTTTCTCAAAACTAACTTAGCTTGTCAAGATTTACTTGTGTGAAGATTAATACAAATATATTGGGAGTTGCAAAGATGGCTTGGGTAGCAGGTGATCCGTTGCAAGGTGGCAAATATAGTATTGAAAAGGAATTGGGAAGGGGACGGTTTGGTATTACTTATTTAGTAAAAAATAAAAAAGGCGATCGCCAAGTCATTAAAACTTTAAATGATGATTTACTAAATTCCCTGAACCAGTTGGAACGCGGACGACTGGAAACGATGTTTTGGCAAGAAGCGGTAAAACTTACTCAATGTAAACACAAACATATTGTGCAGGTTGCAGAACCGTTCAAAGAAGGAGAACACTGGTGTTTAGTAATGGAATATGTGGATGGTGTCAGTTTAGCTGACCGTCGCCAACAAATACTTTCTGAATCAGAGGCTTTACGCTACATTCAACAAATTGGAGAAGCGCTGATCGAAGTACATAAAAATCGGTTGATTCATCGAGATGTACATCCAGGAAATATTTTTTTGCGGGTGCGAAATGGACAACCGGAAGCGGTGCTGATCGATTTTGGTTTAGCTCTCGACTTTGACCATATCTTAACCACAAACCGAACCAAAGAAACTTCTGAAGGATTTACACCACCTGAGCTTTACGCTCAAAGTATACCAACTGGGGCGTATAGCGATATTTATTCTCTGGCAGCAAGCTTGTATGTACTTGTGACTGGAAAAACACCCGTTAGTGCGCTCAAACGTAAGATAGACAATGCTCGTTTAGTTCCTCCCAAAGACCTTAATCCTGAGATTAGCGATCGCACCAACCGAGCAATTTTAACAGGTATGAAGCTAGACCCCAAACAGCGATCGCAGTCAATGCGCGAATGGCTAGATTCTTTGGGGTTAACTGGAGAAACTCCCCAGCCTCAATCTACTGTAGTTCCTAAGACCAACTTCAATCGGGAGAAAAAAATCAATTGGACACATATTATAGCTGCGATCGCTGCTATTGGAGCTTTACTCTCAGGCATTGCTGCTTTAATTCCTATTTTAAAACCATCTCCGCCACCTAGCCCACCGTCATCTATCAAAAGTCCGTAGAATTAGCTAAACTTTCATCATCAGGGTGCTGGCATTAAAATAATTTTTTAAGTATTTTTTCTTACTTAGAGGTATTCATGCCTTGGACAGCAGGACAACACTTGCACGGTGGCAAATATGAAATTGAGGAAAAGCTGGGACAGGGTGGATTTGGGATTACTTATAAGGCATTGCATATTGAGCTAAACCGGACAGTTGTCATCAAAACACCCGATGAACTTCTCAGCCATGACCCAGAATATGACAAGTATATAGAGCGATTTATCCAAGAAGGGCGGACGCTAGCACGCTTGTCTCAAGACCCTCATCCTCACATTGTGGGAGTGATTGACTTGTTTAAGGAAGGTGCAACCCACTGCTTGGTGATGGATTTTGTACCGGGAGAAAATTTGTTTGAGGCAGTCAGACGCACGGGAGCGTTAGCAGAAGCAGAGATTGTGCCTTGTATTCGTCAGATTGGGGAAGCCTTGATGATAGTGCATCAGGCAGGGCTAGTACATCGAGATGCCCACCCTGGAAACATCATGCTGCGAAGTAATGGCAAAGCAGTTCTGATTGACTTCGGCATCGCCAAAGGACTTGTTCCTAAAACTTTGACTTCAAAAGGTTATGTTGGTAATCATGGGTTTGCACCTTATGAGCAGATACATCGGGGCAGTCGAGAGCCAACGGTTGATGTTTATTGTCTAGCTGCTACGCTTTATTATGCGGTGACAGGTCAAAAACCCACAACTTCTCTGGCTCGCAAGCTCGATAATGTTCCTTTGACTCCGCCTAAACGAATTGTTCCAAGGATCAGTAACCAATTAAATGACGCAATTATCAAGGGGATGGCGCTGGAGGCACAAGACCGTCCCCAGTCAATGCAGGTATGGTTGGCAATGTTAGAAGAACCAAAAGCAACGCCTCGACTACCTGTTGAACCAATTCATAGAAAAGAAGTTGTTTATTCCAAAGCCAAGCTCGACTTAAAAGCAATTCCAAGTAAACCAGCTACTAAATCACCTAAAATTATTCCTTGGGACTGGTTGGTTGGTGTGTTATTAAGCTACCTATTGATAGGGATAGGCTACTCGTTATGCACATCTAACGCTCGGTACATAGATTGGGCTTTGTTTGTGGCTGGGGCTGTGGCTATGGCTTGGGCTGTGGCTAAGAGTGCGGCTAAGGGCATGGGTGTTTATAAAGCTTGGGCTATGGCAACTTCTTTGTTATTCGCTTGGATTTTTGCTTATAGGTTTGTGATTGCGCCTTTGACTGGGGTTGTGCTGCCTGTGCCTAAAGCTAGGGCTGAAGCTACTATTTATATGTTTATGACTGCGTTTGTGGCTGTGAGTGTGGCTGTGGCTGTAACTGGAGTTGAATTACAAAAATCTTTCAGTAAGGTTCATACTTTTTTAATTTTAGCTAGCACTTCTAATTTAGGTTTGGGTTTGGGATGGTTAGGATATAAAATCTTTAATAAAGGTTCATAGCTTTATGATCTGAAGCTAACTGGCAAAAGATTTTGTAGCTGTTGTATTTAAGTAGAGAGATGATCAAATCTTTAACTCCACGCAAAATATTAAGCTTCTGGTTCAAGACCAAGCAATGGTTTTAAGAACGTTGTTGTAATGGAAGATAAGCTAAATAAATAAACTGATATCTACATTAAAATAGTCCGCCAACGCTTCTGCTTGAGTTTTACTAATGGTGCGATCGCGCAGCGTCCCGAAGGGAAGGAGAATTGCCATAACATATCGTAGTTAACTATGCTAATTTTTCTCTAACCCAAATACGAAAAGATTTCAACAAAGCAACCTCACCCATGCTTTGACTTTGCTGAATAAATTTACTCATCTCATTCACTGAAATCAGAGGAAAAGCGATGCTAGATTTACACTCAACATATTGCCCTGCTTGCAACTGATAAAATTTCAAATTTTGCCCATCATATCGCCAAAGTTCATTTATAGCTAACGCTGCGTAAATATTAAATTTATTAATTGAACTATTAGTAATATCAATCTCAATTGCTAAATCAGGTGGTGGATCTGTCTCTAAATTTAGACTTTTATTCCCTCTAACTTTTGGTTCATTTTGTATATAGTAACAGTTATCTGGCTCTATCCCTTTTCTGACTAATTTGCGCTTCAATGTTGTAGAACCAGCACTTTTAATTTCTCTTCCTATTTCTTCAGTCAAAGCAAATATCAAGCGGTCAAATTGAATTTTGGGATTTTCATGTTCAAAAAGTGGTGTCATGATTTCTAAAGTACCGCCATCATAAGCAAACCGAGAGTCTCTATCCTCACCTGTGTCTTTTAGCAAGGCTTCAAAGGTTTCCCAGCTAATGTTATGTAGTACTGTTCTTTGTTCTGCGGGTATTGACTGGACTAGCATATTAAAATACTTCTTTCATGACAATATTAGATAAAGGTTCAACGCCGAGCCATGTCTGACCATAACCTGCTATGCGTCTACGCCATATTTCTCTAAAGCTCAAGCGATCGCTATTTAAATGTTATCTTTTTTCTATTGGTTCACCACCTAACCAAGAATCTCCCGAATTAAAATCGGGAGAGTGTCAAAAAACCCCAAATGTATTGTCTTTATCAAATAACAACCTCTTGCTTAGGCTTCCGCACTGGACGCTTGCGATCGCTGCGACGAACGCCCCCTGCCATTTTATACTCATCGCTATTCTTGCCATACTTTGCAGCTACGCTGACTAAAACGTGTTCTGTTAGTTCCATCAGCGACTTTTCGGCTAATTCTAAGGTTCCCTGAGTTAAATCCACGGTGGAGAGGCTGGAGTTATAAGCTTCCAACTTGTCCTGTGTTTTTTTGATGGCGGCGGCAAAGGTGTCAATAGTGACTCCATTACCTAAATCTAAGGTAGAACTAATCGATTTCAAAGCGGCAATCCGACGCTGTGCCCTATCAAGTACTTTAGACCCACGTTTTGGACGTGACATAAATAACCTTCCTTTTGTTAATCATGCACTAGGATAAAAACTGGCTTATATCCTTGTCTTTACACTATTAAGATAAACAGAACCAAGGTGATTACACACCCGCAATATTCAGTATTGTTGAAATTATTTAGCACAAAAAGCATTTTATTTATTGCGTGAATTTATTGAGGCTTATCCGAATTCAATAAACGACTGCCCGAATTCAATAAACGACTGCCCGAATTCAATAAACGACTGCCCAAATTCAATAAACAACTGCCCGAATTCAATAAACAACCGCCCGAATTCAATAAACGACTGCCCGAATTCAATAAACGACTGCCCGAATTCAATAAACGACTGCCCGAATTCAATAAGCGACTGCCCGAATTCAATAAACAACTGCCCAATACGCTAGGGTTAAGAATTTTTTCTCTTTTCTCTGCTTCCTCTGTGCCTCTGCGGTAGCCTGCGGCAAGCCGCTTTGCATCTACGTTAAAAATTTGACTTTGATAAAGAATCTTAGCCTTACCTGAACTGTGTGAAAATTAATACAAATATTTTGGAAGTTGCAAAGATCGCTTTGGCAGCAGGCAATCGATCGCAAAGTGAGAAATAAACTAGGTTTTGACTACCGCACCCAATAAAACGCGAAACTAAACATACAAATTTGTCATCATAAGAGAAATTACTTATCGATTATTAACTCAGCACCAAGATGACTGAAGCAACAGCAACTCGTCCCAACGCATATATCCAGGAAACTGGCCCGACGATTCATTACCTGGTAGCAATGTCTCAACCAGAAACCCATCTGTTTGAGGTAACTTTACGCATTGTCGATTACCCCTCGCCGATTCTCGATTTAAAATTGCCAGTATGGACACCCGGTTCCTACTTAGTTCGAGAATATGCCAAGAATTTACAGGATTTTGTGGTTTTTGCAGAGGGTAAGCCTTTACCTTGGCAGAAAATCAGTAAAAATCACTGGCAGGTAGACAAAACAGGTGTTTCAGAATTAACTGTACGTTACCGCATTTTTGCCAATGAGCTATCGGTACGGACAAATCACTTGGATGCTACCCACGGTTATTTCAATGGTGCAGCATTATTTTTTAGATTACCGGGCTGGGATAAGCAACCCATTCGCGTTACCATCGTACCGCCATACCCGGAATGGCAAGTAACAACTGCTCTACCTCTCGTTGGTGAGGAAACAAATACTTACTTGGCAAGCGATTTTGATACTTTGGTGGATACTCCCTTTGAGATTGGTAGCCATCAATTGTATAAATTTGAGGTCTTGGGAAAACCCCATGAACTCGCAATTTGGGGGAAAGGTAATTACCAAGTTCAGCACCTGATTGCTGATATCCAAAAAATTATTGAAGTAGAAGCGCAGATGTTCGGCGGTTTACCTTATGAACGATATGTGTTTCTGCTACATTTATTTAGCCAGGCTTTTGGCGGTTTGGAGCATAAAGACTCTTGCTCGTTAATTTACCAACGTTTTGGATTTCGCACTCAGGAAAAGTACGATCGCTTCATCCAATTAGTTGCACACGAGTTTTTTCACTTGTGGAATGTCAAACGAATTCGCCCAAAAGCATTAGAGGTTTTTGATTATGACCAGGAAAACTATACACCATCATTATGGTTTTGTGAGGGTACTACTAGTTACTACGACTTGTTAATTCCTTTGCGGGCAGAAATTTATGATGTTAAGTCGTATTTGAATAACTTAAGCAAAGAAATTACCAGATATGAAACGACACCGGGGCGCAAGGTACAACCCGTTTCCGAGTCGAGTTTTGATGCCTGGATAAAACTTTATCGCCCCGATGCAAATAGCGGTAATTCTCAAATTTCCTACTATTTAAAGGGAGAAATGGTATCGTTGTTGCTGGATTTACTAATTCGCTCTACTCATGACAATCAGCGTTCCCTCGACGACGTAATGCTGAAAATGTGGCAGCTGTTTGGTAAAGATGAAATTGGCTATACTCCAGAACAGTTGCAGGAAGTTATAGAATCTGTCGCCGGAATCGATTTGACTGATTTCTTTAAACGCTACATTGATAGTACTGATGATTTACCTTTCAATCAGTATCTAGAACCCTTTGGTTTGCAGTTGGTAGCTGAACAGCAGGAAGAACCTTACCTGGGTGTGAGAATAAATACAGAGAATGGGCGGGAGATGATTAAGTTTGTGGAAACTGATTCACCTGCACAAGTAGGGGGAATTGATGCAGGTGATGAGTTGTTAGCAATTGACGGCATTAAGATAACAGCGAGTAGTTTAAGCGATCGCCTGAAAGATTACCAACCAAACGATACCATCCAAGTCACAGTTTTCCACCAAGACGAACTGCGTACTTATTCCATTACCCTCGCGTCACCACACCCTACTCGATATCAAGTAAAACCTGTTGATCATCCTGACTCAACACAGCAAAAAAACTTTGCTGGATGGCTTGGAGTTGCGATCGCAACTGTTTAATTTTGGGAATTGGGAATTGGGAATTGGGAATTGGGAATTGGGAATTGGTTATTTCCCCCTGCTCCCCTGCTCCCCATTCCCCAATCCTAAGCCGTTCTCACTGCCCCAGAGTAAATTAAACCCCGTTGCAGATCCAGGGTTATAATCGCTCCATCTCGAATCACCTGTGTTGCCTGCTTCACGCCGACAATTACTGGTACACCGAGACGCAAGCCAATTACTGCCGCGTGACTTGTGAGACTTTCTTCTTCAGTAATAATCCCGGCAGCTTTCCGAATTGCTTCAACAAAATCGGCACTAGTGCGGGATGCAACCAAAATATCTCCGGGATTAAAGTTACTCACATCCATCCCTGTATTAGCCACGCGTGCGCGACCACTTACTGAACCTTGTCCCAGTCCAATTCCGTGACCTAGTACTGCCGTCACCACCTCTACCTTAATCAAATCTGTAGAGCCAGAAATACCCTGGAGTGTACCAGCCGTCATCACTACTAAATCTCCCTGAGACAGCAACTTGAGTTCCTGAGCCACGTTAATTGCAGCCTGAAATGTCTGACCAGTGGAAGGTAATCCTAGCACCAACAGCGGTTTGACTCCCCACACCATCTGTAGCTGCCGCGCCACATTTACATGGGGTGTCACTGCCAAAATTGGTGTATGAGGACGAAACTTAGAGACATTGCGAGCGGTTGCTCCGGTTTGCGTTAGGGTCATAATTGCCGCTGCACCTAGTTGTTCAGCAATTTGACCGACAGCCTGACTAATCGCATTGGGAATAGAGCGCCGGGCATCTCTCACAGAACGTAAGTTTAAGTGTTGGGATTCTTCCTGCTCCATACGTTCGGCAATTCGCGCCATCGTTGCCACTGCTTCTACAGGGAAGCTACCCACGGCGGTTTCATTGGAAAGCATCACCGCATCTGTACCGTCTAAAATCGCATTTGCCACATCCGACACTTCAGCGCGAGTGGGACGGGGATTGCTCACCATGCTGTCTAACATCTGGGTGGCGGTGATGATGGGAATCCCCAAGCGATTTGCTGTAGCAATTAGCCGCTTTTGGAGTACCGGAACATCTTCTGCTGGCAATTCTACGCCTAAATCGCCTCTGGCAACCATCACGCCATCACACAAAGCCAGAATCGCCTCCATTTGTTCAATGGCTTCGTGCTTTTCAATTTTGGCAACCACCGGCACTTGCTTGCCTGTACTAGAAATTAGTTCTTTAATTTCGATCATGTCCTGGGGATTGCGGACAAAGGAAAGTGCCACCCAATCGACACCTTGATCTAGACCAAACATTAGATCCTCTCGGTCTTTGTCGGTCATTGCCTTAATTGACAGGTAAACGCCGGGAAAGTTTACACCTTTATTGTTAGAAAGTTTACCAGGCACGGTGATGCGACAATGCAAATCACCTTTGTCTCGGTTAATCTCCTCCACGACCATTTCTACTCGTCCATCATCGAGGAGGATTTTTGCACCAACTGGGACTTCTTCGGCTAAATAATCGTAGGTGACGCAGCTAATTTCCTGCGTGCCTATCACCGGACGATTTGTCAAGGTGAAGCGATCGCCTTTTGCCAAAACTATAGACCCGTTGTCAAACTTCCCCAAGCGAATTTTTGGGCCCTGCAAGTCTTGGAGAATTGCCACTGGCTGATTTAATTCAAAAGCGGTTTGCCGAATTAAGCGAATACTACGCTGATGGTCGGCATGAGTTCCGTGGGAGAAGTTTAGCCGCAGCGTCGTGGCTCCCGCTTCAATAATCGCCTTGAGCATTTCAGGACTGCTAGTGGCGGGGCCAATAGTAGCGACAATTTTTGTCCGGCGCAGAGAATCTCTTAATTGCATAGGGGCTGAAGTGAGGGAGCTATCTGGGAAGTCATCGTAACTTAAGTTGCATCTCCTTTTCAGTTACTGCTATACCAATAGATATAAGCAGTTAGAGAGGTTTTATGGGAGAGTGAGGGCTGTGGGATAGACTAGATATAGTACATCAATCTTGTATCCATCCTCCCAACGAAAGAGTTTATCCCATCAACTTTTTGCCAATTACCATACCCCACTTATCAGTAAAGATTAGTTCTTGTCTGGAATCATAGCGTTATTCATCTACTGATATGCAAAGCGGTGGATAAATATTGCTATACAAAAGGTTACAAAACTTTATTCTTCACTAATATTTATCGTATATTCGTAATGTTTGATTAAGAAGGAGTCAATGTTAGAGATGATCACATCGGAGGCACGAAAGCCACTGACAATCCCGCCAAAGGAATTTTTAGCGCCTCCTGGTGATTTTAATCCCACGCTATTGCTGTTTTTGGTAGCTGTAGCAATGCTGGTGTTATCTAACTTTGGTTACTGGCTTTGGGAATGGCCCCACTGGCTCTGCTTTAGCGTTAACACTATTGCCTTGCATTGTGCTGGGACGGTTATTCACGACGCTTGTCACCAATCCGCTCATCGTAACCGGGTGATGAATGCGATGTTAGGGCATGGTAGTGCGTTGATGCTAGCTTTTGCTTTTCCAGTGTTTACGCGGGTGCATTTACAGCATCATGGCCATGTCAACCATCCCAAAGACGACCCAGATCATTATGTCTCTACAGGTGGCCCACTGTGGCTGATTGCAGTGCGGTTTTTGTACCACGAAGTATTTTTCTTTCAACGGCAACTGTGGCGGAAATATGAACTATGGGAATGGTTCATCAGCCGCTTAATTGTCGGTGTAATTGTTTATATATCAGTGCAGTACAACTTTTTGGGTTACATTCTCAATTTTTGGTTTATACCAGCTTTTGTAGTGGGGATAGCACTGGGATTATTTTTCGACTATTTGCCCCATCGTCCTTTTGCAGAGCGCGATCGCTGGAAAAATGCTCGCGTCTACCCAAACCAAGTTCTCAATATTCTGATTATGGGACAGAATTACCACTTAATTCATCATCTGTGGCCTTCTATTCCTTGGTATAATTATCAACCTGCTTACTATGTGATGAAGCCCCTATTAGATGAAAAGGGGTGTTATCAAACTTCAGGATTGTTGCAGAAAAAGGACTTTTTTGAGTTTGTTTATGACATCTTTTTGGGGATTCGGTTTCATCATCAAAAAGAATAGAGTTGTTGTATGAAGCTCACGTCAAAAATCTGCTATTTCAACAACCACACCCGGAGCCATTGTTGCTAAGACACTGCGAACACTGGGAGGTAGGCGATTACTAGATGCCACCATAACAACGACCGCAACTCCAGCCTGTTGCAAGTTTTGCTGATATCGTAAGTTTTGGTCTGTTGTAAGGAGAATCGTGAAACTCTCCTGGATCATCAGTTGCAAGAGTTCACCATTCTTTTTGCCTGACCATCCCATTTCCACAACTGTACGTACCTCATAATCAGTGAGTTCACGCCTTAAGGGTCGTGGAACACACTCATCAAGCAGAATTCGCATAGGCGGTTAGCATTTCCTTTGCTAATTCGAGAGTGGTGATCGCTTGCTCACGGCTGACACTGGGAAAGTGATCTAAAAACTCATCCAGTGAGTCACCCGCTTCCAGATAATCAAGCAAGGTTTTTATAGGCACACGAGTACCAACAAAAACAGGAGTTCCCCCCAATATATCGGGGTCACTATGAACAACACGCGATGTGGATGTCATATAGTTATTTGTGTGCCACAGATTACGTTTTGATCCTAACTCTCATCGTCTTGGAAATCTCAGCATATATTCCATTAATCACGCCATTTTGCATACAGGTAATTATTCAGAATATTTTCATCTTTGCTCAGTAATATATTATTTTTTAATAAAGCATTCGCCGTAATAATCCGATCAAAAGGATCGCGAGTCCAAGTAATAGTTAAGCTAGTACTGATAATATCATTAAAGTTTTGATTACATATTTTTAAACCAATTTCCTCGGACAGGTTAGGAATAATCACATCAGGTTTATCTTTAAGACGTTTTATTTCATATAAATACTGTAACTCTAATCTCACAATTGGCGAAATATAAACGTCATTATCATTAATTAATGTTTTAGCAATATCAGTTAATTTATCTGTCAAGCCAGCATAGAGCCACGCTACAACATGAGTGTCAAGATAAATCAATATTAATCTCCTGTTCCCAACTGATATTAACTAAATCATCTGGATTTCCTTGAATAGCATCAAATTTAAATGTTAAGTTTTTAATTTTATCTTTTGTTTCTATAGGAACAATTTTTAATAACTTACCATTTTTGTTAATTTCTAGTGGAATACCTGTTTCTAGTACCTCATCTAGTAGACGCTCAATATTATTACTTAATTCCGTTAGTGTAACCTTTTTCATTGCTTGTCTTAAATATCTACATTCACATTATTTGATGAGCTTAGATATCATAGCAAAAAATTTTCCCTTACCCTAAAGATTGTTATGGAATGTAGCAACAATACCTCAAATTCTCTAGTTCTGTGGATGTTTGCGATCCTTTCCGAAGGGGCGTAGCCCATCGTCATCTTGTCACGGTGCATTATAAAAACCTTTGCGGCCTCATCGTTGTTCTAGGCTACAGGAATCAAGATACGCTGTGATCGCAGTAATTAAACTCACACAGAACGCCAATTTTCGATTTGCAAGTTAGGTACTCTTTGAAATTCTCGGACATTAGATGTCACCACAATATGATTATTGATTACTGCGGTAGCTGCTATAAGTACATCATAAGCACCAATAGGTGAACCAGCTAATTTAAGAAAGCTTCTGATCTGGGCTACTTGTTCTGCTTCTTTTGAATCAAAAGGTAAAATTGTAATTGAATCTAATAATATTTCAATAGTTGATTGGATTTTAACAGCGCGTTGTAGGTTTATAGCTAATCCATATTTCACCTCCATAACTGTTAGAGATGAAACAAAAATTTCAGTAGGGGAGATTAACTTTATTCGCTTGAGGGTGTTTTCTTCTCCTTTGACAAAATCACTAATGACGCAAGTATCCAGTAAATAACCCATACATAATTAAAGTTCTATTTCGTTCGGTGGTATCAGTTCCTCTCGATATGATTCAAAGATAATACTTTCTTTTGTACCCGAATATTGCATAATTATTTCTGGCCATTGGCTGGGTTTAGTTTCTAGGAAGGTGACAAACACTAAACCTTCAGTAATACCTTCTGGTGTTTCAGCTAATTCAATTTTGCCGTTTTTATAAATTCCTTGAATTGTTTTTAACATCTAGCTTACCTCCTACATAAATTTTAATCGATAGGACTCATATTTGATTTTTTAAAAAATTCAGTATAACTTAAAAAAGCTTCTTGACTGTAGCAAGATTGCATTACTACGCAAATAATTTCATAAATGAAATCGCATCGCTATATAAAAATAACCTCCCAAAGCGATCGCGTGTAGGTACGTCACGTAAGCCCAGAGTTTTACAGCCTTGTCATAATTAGCAGAAGCGATGGTCTATTTTTTAAGCAACATTACCCGCAGACAACACTTGTTCAACTGTAAGTGCAATTTCCGGGAAAGTTGCAGACACAATTTGCTGACTCCCGCTAAACTCTTTTTCCTCGTACAATCCTTCTGACAACAATAAAATCGTAATTTTTGACTCTATTGGATCTACAATCCAATATTCAGGAATCTCTAACGCTGCATATTCAGAACGCTTATATCGATAATCGCGTTTTACTGAATCAGGACTGACAACTTCTACTACTAATATCGGCGCAGACTGACAAACAGCAGACTCATCAAGGAATTCCATTACCTGTTCAGCCGTGACAACATAAACATCAGGCAATCTTGACTTTCGCCATCCCGTTCTCACCCCTGCCTCTCTAAAGCATAGCCAAGGTAAACTCAAGCGATTGATTTCTGCCTTAAAGTTATCCTGAATAAAGTCAGAAATTAGTAAATGTCTAAAAGTTGGTGGATTCATGCGTTCTAGTTTCCCATCCACCAGTTCATAACGGCTATCAGTACCATCGTTATAAGCGAGATATTCTTCAAAAGAGTATAGACGCTCTGTAGTTGTCTGTGTCATCGCGCAACTTTTAAATAAAGGTTTTTTTGAGGTAGTACTCAAAAAATCATGAGTAATTGCACATTGGCTTGTAATAGCGTTTAAACGTGTAGGCAAATAAAAAAGCTGTATAATTTTATCATCGACAAAGCACGATTCTATACTTAGCTACTCAACGCTTTGGAAAAAATAAGTACAGTTTAATCATACTACCATCCCAAAAAAATCTAAAAGTTCTACTGCGGCACAATTTTATGCGATCGCTACGCTCGCCGTAGGCATCGCACTTTTACTTGATATAAGAGTAATTGATTAGATCGCTCTCAAAAGAAAGCCAAATCAGTAATTTCAGTTGGTGATGTATGCAGGCGATCGCAGTAATTAAACTCCCGTTATATTAAAGGCGGAAGCTGCTACAGGCTACGCAAAACACCCAAACGTAAAAGCGGAAGCTGCTACAGCCTACGCGAAACACTCAAACGTGAAAGCGGAAGTTGCTACAGGGAAGACGGAAGCTACTACAGGGTACGCGAAACACCCAAACGTAAAGGCGGAAGCTGCTGCAAGGAAGGCGGAAGCTACTACAGGGTGCGCGAAACACCCAAACGTGAAGGCGGAAGCTGCTGCAAGGAAGACGGAAGTTGCTACAGAGAAGATAAACAGAGAAATTTTTTGGTTACGAAGGATTTTAGCCCGTTGCTTTCTCTGTTTTGTTGAGGGTTTTAGATTTGAGCGATCGCCTGGAAAGTTTACCGAAAGTGCGATCGCTTACATTGGGTGACTGTAAATAACCACGTAACTTAGCACAACTGTATCCAATTAAATCCTCTAGGTTATTTAAGTATATTAAAACTGCGATTATTACCAAAATCTCCATAAAGTTTTAATAGATTGCATTTACATCTATTTACAACATTTTAAATAAAGATAGCCTGTTCTACTTTGTCTCATTTTTTGATATTGGTGAAGTTGTTTCGTTCAGTTTTTTATATGTTGTTTATTTGCTATTTTTGTTAACTTTGGACGAAAGCTGTTCGATTCGCTTACCTGCATCTTCAGAAGCAGATTTATCGCCCTGTTTGTCATAAAGGATTTTGGCTTCTTTAAAATCGTTGGATGCCTCTTTATAGCGACTTAAGTTTGACTTGGCATCCCCCCTATTGTAGAAAGCTTTGGCATAGTTGGGTGCGATTTTAATCGCTTGGTCGTAGTCTGCGATTGCCCCTGTGTAGTCTTTTAAGTTAAACTCGGCAAACCCTCTATTATTATAGGCATAGGCATCGTCGGGTGCGATTTTAATTGCTTCGTTGTAGTCTGCGATCACGTCTTTGTAATATTTGTTCGCCTGTTGCTCCTCTCCTTTTGCTCTTTGAGAGTCTCCTAAGCCAGACTTGGCAAACCCGCGATTGAAGTAGGCATCGGCATAGTTGGGTGCGATTTTAATCGCTTGGTCGTAGTCTGCGATCGCATTTTTGTAGTCTTTTAAGTAATAGTTGGAATCCCCTTTCTTATTATAGGCATAGGCATAGTCTGATTTGAGTTTAATTGCTTGATCGTAATCTTTGATCGCATTTTTGTAGTCTTTTAAGTTAGCCTTGACTAACCCGCGATTGAGATAGGCATAGGCGTCGGGTGCGATTTTAATTGCTTGGTCGTAGTCTGCGATCGCCCCCTTATAGTCACCTGAGCTATGCTTGGCTAATGCACGAGAGTAGTAGGCTTCGTTGGCATACTTGGATTTGATTTCAATTGCTTTGTTGTAGTCTGCGATCGCATTTTTGTAAAATTTTTCCGCCTCTTCGTATTTTGCTACTTCTGTTTGATTGTCTCCTAAGTTGTACTCAGCTAACCCACGCTGGTAGTAGGCATCAGCATAATCGGATTTGATGTCAATTGCTTTGTTGTAGTCTGCGATCGCGCTTCGATAGTCTCCTAAGTTGTACTTAGCTAACCCACGCTTGTAGTAGGCTTCGGCATAGTCGAATTTGATGTCAATTGCTTTGTCGTAGTCTGCATCTGCAATTGCCTTTGTATAGTATTTAATTGCTTCCTTGTAGTCTGCGATCGCGCTTGGATAGTCTCCTAAGTAGTACTTAGCTAACCCACGTTGGTAGTAGGCATCAGCATAGTCGGATTTGATTGCAATTGCTTTGTCGTAGTCTGCAATCGCTTGAGAATAGTTAACTTTTTTACCAGTTTTTTTAGCGTTAAAGTTTTCATACCCTTTTTTGTAAAATTTGTCAGGATTTCTAAATACAGACATTGTTGGGACAAGAATAGCTAAAACCACGACTATGAGGCCGATTGCATTCCTATTCAAACCTTCAACCATTTTAGGAAATAGTGAACATAACCAGATAGGTTCTTTTTTCTCTACAATTTTTGTCTTAGTTATCCAGTCACGTAAAGATTGCTGGTTTTTTGTAAGAAATAGGGTGATGAAATTAACAAAAAATATCAATATTAGCCCAACATAAAATAATAAAAGTAATAAAGGGTATAATTCGTATTTAATATCAATGTAAAGAAAATTTCTGATGAAATACCAAAACAAATAAACGTATACGGGGAAAAGTAAGGGTTGGAAAAAACATCTTACGATTGAATGAATAACGGAGATAGGCTCCCCATCATAATTAGTAATATAAATTCCTAACAGATGCTTTCCAAAGCCTACATAAAAATGATCTATTCTCAAACGCGTACGTTTAGGAATTAATGGCTCTTTTTTATTATTAAAATAACCTTCAAAAAGAGTGGGATATATAAATAATACAATAAATAATAATAGAGATAATAGCAAAAGACGAAATCGATAAATCAAATAAAAATCAATCAATTGAGTAGCTAGAAAAGCAATTAAAACATAACATAAAAAAATAACGATACATGCAATAACGAAATCAATCAAGGATGCAAAAAATCGCTTCACCATCAAGGGTGCAATAAAACTCTTTAAGGATTCAAGAAATCGCTTCACCATTAAGGGTGAAACAAAACTCTTTAAGGATTCAAGAAAATCCTTCCAGCTAAAGTTTTGACTAGATCCATTTTCGGTTTTAACTACTGTCAATGTCGTGTTTCCAATCTTGATACAAGTACCAATATCGAGCTTTACAGAGTCGAATTTATCCGTCGCCATATCTTGGAATCTATCTTGATTTGGAAGCTTATATTCTATTTTTGGATAATTATTTGAAATTCCCAGAGCATTTTGTAAGTAAAAACCTTCATTTTCATAGACAATTTTTGCATGAAACCAATCTACTAAGTAATCTTCGATATGCAGTTCACAATCATAATTAGGTTTACGTCCAATTTTGATAAAATCATTTTTTTCTTTTAGTGGTCTGAACTGGAAAGTTTTCTGTAAATTTTGCTTGTTATCATTCCACAGCAACTTAATTACTTTTTCTTTTTTTTCTGTATTGCTCATTTCTTATCCTTCGTATTTTTTAAATTCTCTATGAATTGGGAATCCAGTATTGGCAAGTCGCTGCATGAATTATTATTTTGCGGACTCAAGGTTGGTTTTGGTAATTGTGAATTTGAATTAGGTGTATTTATTTCTGATTTTTTTTGCTTTATTGGCGGCTGCTTTATTGATATTGATTGGACTAGAATTTTGTAACACGAAAAGGTTTCCTGCATCTTCTCAATCTCTTGTCTATTTTTATAATTTTCACCATACTTATCATATTGTTTATTAAAAATATTCAAAATATACTGGTTGATTGCAGTAAGATTAAACTCCTGTTTGTTACTGTGGTTTTCCATGTTGTTTATTTTACCTTCTAACGATTCTTGACCATTATCGAAGTCTTCGATAGCATCTCCATTATCAGATTTCGCCAAATTTAAGATACCCTTAGTAAGGTAAATTTTAGATTCGATAAATGTAAGAGACTGATTAATAAATTCAGCGTTAGGATCTTTGTTCTCATTTTTGCTTTGCTGATTAATAAATTCAGCATTAGGATCTTTGTTCTCATTTTTGCTTTGCTGATTAATAAATTCAGCATTAGAATCTTTGTTCTCATTGTTCTCATTGTTGCTTCGATGGTATAGGCTTTGAGCTTGTGCCAGTTTTTGATTGATCTTATAAATTACAGTCTCACTTTTATTGTTATTTATTTTCCCGGCATATTTTTCCCATTCCTGAAAAAGCAAGACTCTTGCTTGTCCTTCTAAGGCTGCTGGATTATTAGGACTAAGTTCAAAAGCTTTCTCGTAGTTCTTGAGGGAATTTGTGAGATCATTTTGTTTTTCTTTTAATTGTCCTAAGCGAACATATATTACTGAGCCAAAGTTACCGTTAGTGTTAAAATAAGCTGCTCTTGTATAATTCTTCTCTGCATTTTTTAAGTCTTCTTCAGATTCAAAATTGTTAGCCATAGCGTAGAAATAATAGCCATAAAATGGTAGAGATAAATTGATACATAAAGTTAATACAAACAACGCACCCGAACAAAACAAGACTACTAACGTTTGCTGTTTAGGAGGTGCATCAATCGTAATGAGGAATTTTTCAATGCTTTTCCGTCCCTCTGTGGTTAAAGTCCCTTTAGCAACCACACCCAAAAGTACAGCTTGTAGTCCGGTAACCCCAATTCCTCCTACACCACCAAAATTTCCACTGTCCTTAAAAACTTTGGCAGAACTGATGGTAAAGCTGGTGGCACCTACTAAGAAAGCTATAGTGACGGCATTCAAAATTCCTTCCCATAGAGATTGTGGTTCTTCTGGTGAAGTCATAGCAGTTGGTTTAAGATTCCACCACCAATTATCTGAAAAGTGTTTAAAGCTATTTTTCCATCTAACCAATTGATTACGTCGGGCAATCTCTTTACTGTGGTTTTTCAGCTTTATATCTAACCCGATAATAGTTCTTATAAGATTATCAGAAGGTGATTCACACTTTAACGCTTCCTCAACCGCTTCACGGGCTAGAAGTACTTGTATCGCTTGATCTGCCTCTGTTTCATGATTAAGCTTTCCCATCGTGACCCAGTTCCACAAGTCCTTATACCAAGGATCATTCTCTGCATCATATTCATTCAGCAAGTCAGAATATTCATTCACCGCTTCATTAAGAGACGGGGATTTAAGATACCACCACCATTGCTCTGGTAGTGGATTTACACTCTTTCTCCATTCCGCTAACTGGCCACGTTGCGTGATGTCCTTAGCTTTCTCTCTTAATCGTTTATCTAACTGAATTAGTAAATTAATATCTGTTGGTTGTTGTGAGTTAGCGGATTTGTCGCTCAGGGCAACATGAATAATATCACGAGCTACAAGAATGGCTATAAACTTCTCTGTCCACTTCTGTTTATCAAGATATTCATCTTTAGATGAATCATTTGAAGGATATAAATCCTCTAAAGCTTTCTGATAAGAACTAATGCAATTTGTTTGTTCTTTGGCTTCCTCAGTTACACCGTCATTCATTTATCTCAATACCCTTAACTTTTGTTAATATAAATTAGTTAACTATTTTTTAATGATTCCGCACTATACTTTATTCTCTTTTGTTTGTTCTGTTTCACCTTTGATTTCTGCGAATTTCTGAAGTGCCTTGGGAACAAAAGCTGCCACCAAGAAAATGAATGTCATGTTTACATCACTACTTGAGGAGTTGTTGTTTGTGTTACTTGGCTTGTGAGCATTAATCAGAGATAAAGAACCAAAAATTATTGCTGTAATAAGAGCAAAAAAAGACATCAGCCTAATTGATGATTCATGTCCCTGATTGTCTTTCAAGAAATTACCTTTTACTAAATGATTTTGTTTTTTAAGTGATTTATCTAGTAATTCATTTCGGTTTTTTAGTAATTTATTTTGGTTTTCTAGTAATTCATTTTGTTGTTTTAATTCGTCTACTGTTATTGTCCCTGCTGTCATCTATTTAATCCTTAGAATTTGAAAGTTTATTCGTATGGAGACAATACACTTTGCAATACCTCTAAAGCAATGGAAGTTTGCCAACTTAAGCACAGAAAAATTAAGAATTATTACAATCGTCGCTCTAAACCATTAGTAGAAATCTCTCCAACAACTGAGAAATAGAGAATTTTGAGCAAAGTAAAAGCTTGATTTTTCGTTCCTTTTGGCGAAAAATTATCTAAAACTCAGCAAAACCAATTTAGTTACATAGTATTAAAAATACGTATCTTATGAGATTGTAGTGTTTAAGATTACACTGTTTACCACTATACTCTGGTCAATATCCATCTGATATCCATATACTCTGATTATCAAAAATTTACTGTTGAATAACATTCCTAAAATCGAACTTCTAGGAGTGTAATTTTGGCGCATCCACTTTTGGAAGAAATATAATAAGCACCCCTATATGGGTTGTATAAAAAAACTATCTGCCAAAACCGGATGCTCATTGGAAGTTGTGATTTTCCCTCTCGGCTGACTCTCTTTTTTGCTTAAAGTGTTGCGGAAATCAAATCTAACTGTATTTTATGCTTCCAAAACAACGCATACGTGGTGTAATCCTTACGCCTAAAGGATTACATAAACTTGAGTTAGCAAAACAACAAACAGAATTTAATGAAAACAGCAACAAGCGATTTACACTCATTAATCTGAGTGTTCAGACAGGTTTAGACTCTCATACTCTGTGTAAGATTTTTAGCTGTAACAACAAAGTTGATCGATACTCTCTCACTCGATGTTTTCAGGCATTCAAAATATTATTAGAGCCAGATGATTATGAGATGGCCACGATTCCCCTACTCATAAATAGCTCAGAGTTACAACAGGGAGAAACCTGCAAGGATAAGACTTTAGGAAGACAGGAGGACAAAAAACTTGGATTACAGTTGAAGCTAGATGTAAATGAGGTCAACTTGCCCATGACTCCACCTGAAAAAATTCGCTCAAGAGGAATAACACTGCTGGAAGAATTATCGGGAGAATCTTTACTAAAAGCAGTTAAATTTTTAGAATCCCTTTCTCAAGAGTCTTTACCGCTAAGTCAAAATAAGCCTGAACATCGCAACGGTGTTGCGAAGAATATGACGCTCAATTAAACTAAAAATAGTTTTCAACAACCATAAAAATAACCTCTGGAAGCGATCGCACTTTTGCTTGCTACAATCGCACTCCCTAAGAGGTTATTATTTAATCGAATTATTTCTACACTTAGGGAATAACGAACCGCAGAGGCGCAGAGGACACGGAGAAATCAGAGTTTGAGAAATATTTTGCGTCAGTCCTAACAAAGAATAGAGTTTTTGTATGAAGGGATGGCTAGGTTGGGCTGCGCTAGCGCGTCAAAAATCTTTGATTTCAATAACCACACGTGGAGCGATCGCTGCTAGAACACTGCGAACACTGGGTATCAATTAAAGTAAATCAGCCAATGTACAATAGCGATCGCGCCCTTTTTGTTTGGCATTGTACATTGCTTGATCGGCTGAAGAGATGAGTATATCTGGCTTGATGTCCCAAGTAGGTATGACAGAACTAATACCTAAACTAAGTGTGACGATATCCTTGACATCAGACTTTGTATGAGGAATGGCCTGATCGTAAATTGCTTGTTGAATACTTTCTGCTACTTTGATCGCTCCTACTAAGTCAGTATTGGGAAGGAGTACCGAAAATTCTTCTCCTCCGTAACGCGCTACTAGATCAGCAGGACGATGAACTGTCTGTTGAACTGTTTGCGCTATTCTGATTAGACAATTATCGCCTCCAAGATGCCCATAGTAGTCGTTATAAGATTTAAATTTATCGACATCGAATAAAATTAGTGATAGGGGTTGTTGTTCTCGTGCAAGGCGTTTCCATTCTGCTTGCAGTCGTTCATCAAAGCAGCGACGGTTAGCTACCTGAGTCAAACCATCTAGATTTACCAGTTGTTCTAGTTTCTGATTTGCATTTTCTGCTTTTTCTTTAGCAATTACTAGCTCTGCTGTTCTCTCCTGTATCCGTTGTTCTAAAGTTTCAAAAGATGTTTGTAACTGAAGTGCCATATTGTTAAACGATTTTGCCAGTTGGCCTATTTCGTCTTTTGAGCTAATTTTGGCGCGGATATCTAAGTTACCTGCGGTAAACTGGAAAACTATATTGGTAAGGGAAATTATTGGCTTTGTTAGCAATTGCCCAATAGCAAAAGCGATGATTGTCACTACTGAAGCGATAATTGCAAATAGAAACATTGCATCACGAATTTGCTTTTCTACAGGTGCTAGGGCAACAGCAAGGGGTTGTGCGAACAACACAGACCAAGGTTTATATTTTAAACGAGCGATCGCAATCATATTAACCTGATTACCTGTTGCTGACAAAGATGCAATTAAATCCGACTGTTTATTATCCAATGCTTGCTTCAGTTTTGACTCATTAGTTGCCAACTCTTTGACAGGATAATTAGGCAAACGTCTTTCTTGTTGCAGTTGAGTTACAACATCGGCAGGCAGAGGCACAATTGATTTAAAAAGCAGTTTTGAGGCAGTGCTATGTGCCAGATAAATATTATTTTCATCTAAAAGAATAGCAAATGATTTTTCCCCAGCTCGTTCAGTTTCTCTAGTTACTAACTGCTGAACAACAGTCGCATTGTATGAAACACGCAATACACCCAATATATCTCCCTTGGCATTACGAACCGGACTGCTAAAAAACAAGGTAATAAGGTCAGGAATTGTCAGCGATCGCTTCATACTAGAAACAAAAGATAACCCAGTTTCTAGCGGTTTTTTAAAATAATCTTCAACTGATTCATCTTTTCCAATATTCGGTATTGTATATGTATCCAATACATTTTTCCCGTTTAAGTCGAGCAAAGAGTATGAGATAATATTGATCATATCTTTGCGACTGAGACGGATTAATGTTTCTGTCGCCAATTTCATTTCGGGACTATCATCTCGCTGTTTTGGAGTTAGGCTGAGGTAGCGTGCCAAACCTGGTAAAATCGCCTCTACACGCACGGCATTGAGATTTCCATAAATAAAGGCATCTATTCTGTTAGCAGTTTCGTTAGCTGCCGCAGATAGGGCTTGTTTCGCATTGTCAGTTAGTGTTTTTTCAGTTGTCTGTTTGTTGATAAATGACAATAACAGTAGCGGAATCAAAGCAACAATCAGAAACGAAGTGATCAACTTTGTACGGATGCCGCCCAAAAGAGATTGCTTCATGGCTTTAAACTAGGAGGGAGGCTTCAAGAATGAAGAATTGAACAAAGTTTTTAGCTCAGGAATGCGCGTGACGTTTCCAGAGCGAATAAAAAAGTCTGTATATATCTTGGCAGTTTTGTAGATGGAGTTAGGGCTACTAGATTGCAATAATTTTTGATTTTCACCTAAATCAATTAGGTTTACTCCCTCCAGAGAGATTGTATTGCTAGGAATTTTTAAGACTTTGCTGATGATAGCGTTTCCTTCTTGAATATTTGCTTTCCAGTAGTTTACTGCTTGCAGCCATCCTCGCACGAATGCACGAACATCTTCAGGGCGCTCGCGGATTATCTCACCGCGAAAGACAATCATATCTAAAATCAAGCCAGGGGTTTGTTTGCTGGTAAATAGGATATGTCCTCCTAATTTTCTCGCTTCAGAAAGATGGGGTTCCCAAGTGTGTCCAGCTTGAATAGTATTATTTTTAAGGCGTTGAGGAATTTCTGAAGCCTCTGATTTAACTAAGTTCACATCATCGCTGGTTAAGTTAGCAGTTTTCAACATCTCAGTTACAAAAACTTCACTAAAACCGCCTAGATTTGCACCCAGGTTTTTCCCTTTCAAGTCAGCAACGATTTTTATTTGTGATTGGGCGACTACTACATCTGCTCCTGTTGATTCGTCTACAACCATCACGCCTTGTATATCTGGATTTGTGGCGCTCAAGATGATAAAACTTCCCAAAGAATACATAACACCATCATACTTACCCGCACTGAAATTTCCTTGTTCCAATTGGATGTATCGTTTATGAAGAATTAGTTCTACATCTACCCCTTGGGCTTTGAAGAATCCTTTTTCTTGAGCAATGATGCCTGGATACTCCCCAACAAAATATCCAACTGGTATTTTCAAGGGAGGGCGTTTGAATTCGATTGGTGCCCTCTGACAAGAAAATAGCAAACAGGCCGTAATGATAAAAATCCCAGCATATTTAAGTATTTTAAACATAGAACATTTGATATTTTGTAATCATTGCCGAGCAAATATTCAACTAAATTAGCTATCTGCTCAAATTCAAATTAATAGGTAAACTTTTTTAAAAATTAAATGGAAAAAGTTCTAATTTTATGAATTTATCTAATTGATTTTATGACAAGATTACTATTTGCTTCTAAAGCAGTCTCAGAAAAGTGATTAATCCTTTTTTGAAACATAGAAATTGAGAGCATCCCAATGCAAACAAATCTACTAAGATAATGAGTCGTAATTGCGTTCGCCTCTGGCATTCCCGAAGGTATGAAGCGTAGAGCCTTCTCTTCTCTTTCAGAGACGCTAATGCGAACGAGAGGCTTGTCTGCGACACGTTACGCGAACCGCATAGCTTCGCTTAACGCGGTAGCGTCTCGTAAGAGAAGCAAAATGTACTCTTTATGATTCAATTTACACTTTTGACTTCACTACTGGCTGTGATGTTTGTAAAGACTGGGCCAAACTCCAATCGGGACGCAAGCTGGCGGCATTGCGTAAATAGATATGATGAATTGAGGCGGAAGCTGGCAGATAGGCGTGGATTAAGAACCGAATGCAGCGCTGTAAGCTGCCTTCGACGTGCATTTGCTGCACATCCAACATGGCCACATTATCCCAACCAGGACGCGCTCTAGCGATCGCAGCTGGAAAAACCGCATCCAAATCGCGTGTCACTGAGAAAGTCACACTAATCATGTCTGTTGGCTGAAATTGATTCCGATTTTCCAATTCATCTAGTAGTTCTGTCACTACCTCTCGGATTGCCTCAACAGTATTTTCTGAAGCAGTTGTTGCTCCACGAATAGCCCGCATTTGCCACTCCACGCCAAAATCCTCCTAAAAACATAAAAGTTAGGAGTTAGAAGTTAGGAGTTAGGAGTTAGGAGTTCAAACTCTCAACTTCTCACTCCTAACTCCTAACTCAAGCTAGGGACGATATAACCACAACGGTAAACCACTAGTAGACATTTCAAATTCAAGCCAATCAATTCCAGATCGAATTCCTGATGAAACCTGACGACTTCCTGGTAGAAGGCGACTCAATAAAGGTTTACGTTCTTCTAGGGTATAGCAGAGAGTTTTTTCTGGATCAAGTCCGACTAATTCTGCTGTCCAGCGACGGGCATCTTCTTCTGTGCCTAGGCGGTCTACAACACCCAATTCTAGGGCTTGCTGTCCAGTAAAAATCCGACCATCGGCGAAACTTTTTACAGCTTCTACTGTTAAAGAACGGCCATCAGCTACCGTTTGGACAAATTGCTGATAACTTGTGTCAATCAACTCTTGCAAGATGTTTTCTTCTGGTTGAGTCAGCTGCCGATCAAAAGCCAAAATGTCTTTATAAGGGCCAGACTTAATTACCTGGAAGGAAACACCGATTTTTTCTAGCAAGCGTTCCAAGTTATTCCCGCGCAAAATCACACCAATACTACCCGTAATTGTACCTGGGTTAGATACGATGTGTTCCGCTCCCATGCCGATGTAGACACCTCCAGAAGCCGAAATATTGCCAAAGCTAGCGACGATTTTGATTTTTTCCCGTAAACGCTTCAGGGCGCTGTAAATTTCTTGAGAATCTCCGACTGTACCGCCAGGGCTATCGATCCGCAGCAATAATGCCGGAAATTTTTTTTCTTCTACAGTTTTCAGTGCTTCTAGGACGCGTTTGCGAGTTGCACCGGCGATCGCACCAGTAATTTCAATCCGCGCAATTTGTTTTCTAAACCTGGGCTTAAACGGCCAAACCATGAGCTGTAAACATTCCTCGTAATAAACTCAATATAAGATCCCCAGAGGGCAGACGACCTTCTTTGCTCTGTTAAGAAACATGAGCAGGCATTATATTTATCAGGATTTTAAGGAAGTTTTTATATTTTGCAGTCAGTTTTATTTGATATTCTCGATGAATGCTAATAAATTCCTTAAAGATTGTAGCCAACACAAAATGCCAAACTCTAGTTTAGCGTCCAATGTGGTGGTTTAGCACAGACTATTTTAGCTATTTTGCATAATTAAAAGTTTCAAAGCCCTTAGTTTACTAGCTTTTTGACTGTTTTCGGATTGGTTTACTACAGTTGGGCATACGGAACATTTATCAGTAATTAATAACTAATAACTAATTAACAATAAGTATTTAATTAATAATTTCGGTACTCAATTTAATTAATAAAATTTCATTCAGCAACACTAATCCCTGTTTAGCTTAAGACCAGTAATACTTTCATTTGGGGAAATCTCAATTTTTCCTCTTTTGTAAAGCCCATGAACACCTGACGAAGACTATTCACATCATTCAGGAGTCTATTCGTAAAATTTGATACCGATAGTAAACATAAGTATCAAACAGTGACCCGACGAAACTACAGGTCAAGCTAATTACAAATAATCCACGTAGGGGAGTCCCACTGCCAAAGGTGGCGAGAAAATGTATAATCTCAGTGGCGATCGCCTCAGTTAACTCTTGTAAACCCGGAAAGGAACCGATAAGGGATAAAAGAAGCAGTCCACCGCCAACGAAGAAGATGGGAGCGACAAAACTAAATATGATCGTAAGTACTAAGGAGCGGAGAAAGTTAATGAAAATAGTCATTTAGGACAAACTCCGTGAGTAGAGGTGACAATAGCTAGATAGCGGTTTGTCATTTTCTACAATACGTGCGATCGCTCCCAAGCAGACAATCTGTCAAAAATCTTAAGTTTTCATTAAAAGAAATGGCTACCAGTTACAAGACGTGCTGGGGCTTTCCAAAATTATTTAAATCAATCAAACCCTTGCATAATCAAGCTTGTGTTCAAGATTAGCATCCATTCATTGGTTTGCAGCACGTTTAATAATAGCTTTTTTTTCTGAGAGCATTTTTAATCTAAGTTAATATTCAGCCCCCTTGGGAGTCAGGGGCATAAGGGAAATGAGTTAGAAATAACCATCATTCCCCATTCCCAATTCCCAATTCCCCATTCCCAATTCCCAATTCCAACGACTTCCGCTATTCTTAAGGCAGTTACCGAGTTAGCTACAGAACATTGAACCAGACTACATCCAAATCCAGTTTAGGAGAATGGAGCCAGCGATTGCTGGCAGCGATTTTTCTGGGTGGGCAAGTACTAGTTCACCTATTGAGGGGCAAAATCCATCGGCGCAACACCTTAGAACAAATGGCAGCAGTTGGGCCAGATTCCCTATTTATTGCCCTATTGACGGCTATTTTCGTCGGCGCGGTGTTTACCATTCAAGTGGCGCGGGAATTTATCAACTTTGGTGCAGGAAACATTATCGGGGGGGTGCTTTCTATAGCGTTGACACGAGAACTCTCTCCCGTATTGACAGCAGTGGTTTTGGCAGGGCGAGTCGGTTCTGCCTTTGCAGCCGAAATCGGTACCATGCGCGTAACAGAACAAATCGATGCCATGCTGATGTTAAAAACAGATCCAATCGATTATCTGGTTATTCCCCGCGTTATTGCTTGCTGTTTAATGCTACCAATTTTAACCCTTCTATCTTTGATAACAGGGATGTTCGGAGGATTCATAATTGCGACAAATATCTACAACATCTCTGATACGGTATTTCTAGACTCAGCCCGTAACTTTCTTGGGGTCTGGGATATTATTAGCGCCATGCTTAAGGCGTGTTGCTTTGGGATTTTAATCGCCGTAATTGGTTGCAGTTGGGGATTGACGACAACAGGAGGAGCCAAAGGAGTAGGACAGTCAACCACAACTGCTGTTGTGACTGCCTTGCTAATTATATTTGTTAGCAACTTCTTTCTTTCTTGGTTAATGTTTCAAGGACTTGGCAGTGCATTTTTGAAAGGCTTATAAAAGTGAGAAGTGAGTATTTAGGAGTTAGGAGTGATGAGTTAAAACTCCTCACTCCTGTAGAGACACAATTAATCGCGTCTCTACTTATGACTTCTAAAATAAGAGATATGTTTACTAATAAAGCAGGATTTAAAACTGTGACCAGTTCATTTGCTCCTAACTCCACATCAACTGTGGAACTCAAGCCTAGTTACAATATACCTATAGTGTTGGTGATTACCGCTATTCCACTATTGTTGGTACAACCGTGGATAGGCGCTGTTTTCACACTGTTTGGCTTATTTCTCATGTTTCAGGCGTTAACGCTGCGTTTGCAATTTACCGTTACCGACTTAGATATTTACAGAAATGAAAAATTGATTCGGCGCTTTCCCTACCAGGAATGGCAAAACTGGCGGATCTTCTGGAATGGAGTCCCCATTTTGTTTTACTTTAAAGAAATTAAAAGTATTCACTTTTTGCCGATTTTATTTGACCCCAACACCTTGAGAACTTGTTTAGAGCAGCGTTGTCCGCGTATTTAGTGCTGAGTACCACGAGTGCTGAGTCATTTTGCTCTCAACTCATAACTCAGCCCTTGTGACTCAGGACTTTTATGGCAGGTTAATTGTAATATTTCTGAAAGCTATTTATTCGCGTCATAGGAATTACACTATTGTTTATGAACCCAGAGGCATCTCAAACCCCAGAACCAATTGATGAGCGGTTGGCAGAAAAAGAAGAGCAAAACAATGCAGTTGAACATCCAGTCAATCCATCTGTTGAGTCAGTGGGAGAAACAGGAGGCGTTAGCTCATCAGAAAACTACGCAACTTTTGAGCCACTCATCTCCAATGCAGAAGTGGTAGATACTACAGTAGAGCTAACAGAAAATTCAAATGGCGAGTTTGTAGCGCAGTCGGAACCAGAAAATACTGCACTGGGGTCAGAAATAGAATCAGAAAATCATTCATTATATGCAGAAGCAGAGCAGCGAGTAGCAGAGTTGCAAAAGGCTGAAGCAGCCCTCAAAGAAGAAATAGTTAAGCTGCAAGCTTCTTATAAAAACCTTCAGGCACAAGTGAGTGAAACTCAAACCTCACTCGGACGACTTGTGCAAGAGTCGTTGGTACAGTTAGAACAACGCAAACAAACCCTGCAAATTTCTGTAGAACAACTAGAACGCCGTCAAGAACGTATCCGCAACGAGATGCGAACCACTTTTGCTGGTACATCCCAAGACTTGGCAATTCGGGTGCAGGGTTTTAAAGACTATCTCACGGGTAGCTTACAGGATTTAGCCGTTGCTGCCGAGCAGTTGCAACTAACACCAAGTGTGGTGGAACGAGAAAAACCAGCTGTAAAAGAGGCTAAACCTGTTGAATCGCAACCTGGAATACCGCAATTTGCCCAACAGCAGTTTCAAGATACTACAAAGCAAATTCGTCGCCTAATTGACCAATACCGCAATAAACCAGATTATTACGGCCCAGCATGGCAACTACGCCGTACCTTTGAACCAATCCATGCAGAGCGAGTCTCGAATTGGTTTTTTACCCAAGGGGGACGGGGTGGTTTGCGGACAATGGGTAGCCGCTTACAGAATATTCTGATTGCCTCAGCTGCAATTTCGATATTACACAAGCTGTATGGCGATCGCATTCGTACTTTAGTCTTAGCTAATACACCAGAGCGATTAGGTGAATGGCGGCGCGGCTTACAAGACTGTCTGGGAATCGGTCGCCCAGATTTTGGCCCAGACCGAGGTGTAGTATTATTTGAGGCTTCTGATGCTCTCGCTCAAAAAGCAGACCGATTGACGAAAGCCAATCAACTGCCCTTAATTATCATTGACGATTCAGAAGAGCAAATCAGTTTGTCACTGCTGCAATTTCCTCTGTGGTTAGCCTTTGCTCCTGACCCCAAAACCGTGAGAAACTATGATGATGACTTTTAATTAGTCATTGGTCATTGGTCATTGGTCATTGGTCATTGGGCATACCAATTCTATGTAAGACTGGACTTTATTTACGTAGGGGCAATTAATGAATTGCCTCTCTAGTATCTAGTTCTGTGTAATTGCTATAGGTGCATCTTCTTTCAAGAAATGGTATTAAGAGATATTTCTCTAGATTTTTAAACTTTATTATGGCTATCTGGTTAAGTCTGTGCAGCGTAATAGTGCTTATAGCTTACCTGCTGGGTTCTTTTCCCACTGGGTATATTGCTGTAAAGCAGTTAAAGGGTATCGATATTCGGGAAGTTGGTTCAGGTTCCACCGGCGCAACTAATGTGCTAAGAACCTTGGGGAAAGGGCCAGGAGCATTCGTTTTAGTACTTGATGCCTTAAAGGGAGTATTAGCGATCGCTCTAGTTTACTGGTTATTCAAGTTTGCCTCTAGTCAAAATTTTATTCCCGCAACGGTAGATGCACAAGTGTGGCAACCGTGGTTAGTAACCTTAGCTGGGTTAGCTGCCATTCTGGGACATAGTAAATCGATTTTTTTGGGCTTTACTGGTGGTAAATCTGTTGCTATCAGCTTGGGGATTTTATTGGCCATGAGTTGGCAGGTAGGTTTAGCAACAGCCGTTGTTTTTGCCGTCGTTGTGGCGATATCGCGGATTGTCTCTTTGAGTTCAATTGTAGGTGCGATCGCTGTTTCCATTTTCATGGTAATTTTCCATCAACCGTTACCCTATATTCTGTTTGGGATTGCCGGTGGATTATATGTAATTTTGCGCCATCGCACTAATATTGAACGACTGTTTGCTGGTACCGAGCCAAAAATTGGGCAAAAGGTAGCGACACCAGAACAAACTACATAATTTACCAAACGCAAATTGATATATATTGTCCCCAGCTTCAGCCAGGCTTAAGCTTAGGAATTAACGTTCCCTTTCATTAAACGGTGGATGAGGCGGCAAGGCCAGAAAAAAGCACCACAGATACTTACTGAAGCGATAGCAGCCACAACTCGCCAAGTCGAATTGGTTCCAGTGGCAGACTCTGAAGGGTGAGCCTGTTGTATACTTTTAGCTAGTTCTGGCACTGAACGAGATAGCTGGCTGGCTGTACCCGCCCCTTCAATTGCGGCTCCAATTAGATAAGCTACTAGGGCGATTACTAGCCAGTGATTCATAATATTCAACTGTTTGAACTCTGAGCGTATGCTTGGCAGTGAGCAATCGATTTCTCGTGCTAATGATTGCCGCCTTGCCCGAAGGATAACCGACCTTCAGCCGTATCACGAATGAGAGGCAGTTTAGATTTTATATAAGTATTAAGGCTGCTATCTGCCTGGGCATCAAGAACCTGCTTTGCCTTTAACTGCTGGAGGAGTAATTGAACTAAATCAGCATCGTCAAAATGCAGCAGGGTATTGACCTGGGTAGACTCGATTACAGCCCAAAGCTGTTGCATCATTTTCGCAGTTACCATGAGTCTGTAACCTCTTAAGCTTTTCTTTATAATTACACAGATTTTGGATTTGTGCTTTATTTTTATCTGAAGAATTATAAAGATGTCGCCTTAAAATGCCTGAGTCAGTAGGTTGGGCGTTAATAATTGTCGTTGAGATTAGGCAAAAGACAAAAGGTAAAAGGCAATAGGTATAAGGGTTTTAACCTAGTTAATTTTTATTTATATAGTTTAATTTTATTGTGCCAACTTACTTAAGCCAATATGGTTATATTATAGCGTTTTTCAATTGTATCGAACCCTTGTAGCCTCTCTTCTTTTGGAGTTGCCCATTAAAGCAATGATTTTAGAAAGAAAGCCACAATTGCAGATATGCGTAAGCATCAGCACTTTTTGTCAAAGCTAAACTTCAGTCGTTGTTGAGTGCTACTTTTGAAGTTTATCGTGGAACTTTCGCACAAGCTCCTTCTTGACCAGAAGGATCGGAAAAAATTGCTAAAGTGTGATATTCAGGATTATCTGTTCCATATATCACTCGAAAAGTATATAACTTATTTCTACCTTGCGCTTCGGTAACAACTGTTAAAAGTGTATTATTAGTAAGAGGAAGTCCAGGAATTTTCAGCTTTTTAATTCGTCTGAGTTGAATTACATTTGCTGCGGAGTTTTTACAATCTCCTGTATTAGTATTAGCTTCTTGACCAAACTGCATACATACAGGGCCATCAAAATCTAGAGTTACCTGTGATGGATCATTTAACCAAACTTTTTTAATTACTTCTCCCGATGGAAGAAAACTTAAGTTTGTTCCTTGTTGATACCAAATCTTGATTGTAGGTATTAGTCCACCTAAACCCTGCGCTTGACAGGAAAAGATGGAACGCAGAACAGCATTATTAGCACCAGCACGTCCTACCAACAATAACATAGCAACCGAGAAAATTAAGGAAGCTAGAGGTAGGAAATAAGAATTATGTGAGCTATTTCCTGACAAGTTAGTATTCTTTATCATGGTTGCAAATTAGAAGATTGATAGAACAGGTGAAAATAGGTAAGATGGCAAGAAAACTAATTACCATTACCCAATGCAAATTTAAAATTGGTATCAATCTTACCTCTTAAAACTGGGTTACTTGATTAACGTATATTTCAATATTGGTACCGGCTGGCAAAAACCAAATATTCGTTTGCTGTGACATTTGGGCGATCGCCTGTTGATTACGTTGGGCAATTTGGGGGACTACAGAGTTCAAACCACCTTCCACAACCCCGGCTGCAATATCGCGTCTGTTTTTCGTGACAGTAGTAAGAGTTGTGCTGCTACTGGTGTTGCCATCAACGGTAGTTTGTGAAGTAAGTGGTTGCAGTTCAGTATCACTACGATTTATCAACTCTGCTGCTTTCCCAATACCTCCCAAAACGAATAATCCTAAATCCATCGATGCTATGGACGAACCCTGACTGGGAAATTTATTTGCGATTAAAGGTTTACCTTGGGTAGCGCGAATAATAATTGCATTGTTAGGTAAGCTTCGTTCTATCGGGTTGCCATTATTTTGCGAGACAACTTTGACTACGTTCATCTGCAAAAGACCTTGCTCGGAGAGCGAGCTAATTTCAGCTAGAAATTCGGTATTTGCAGGTAGAGCGATCGCACCATCGGTAGATTTTAGCGGTTCTTTCAATCGAATCACAAATACGTTTTTCTGTTCACCTGTATCACCTCCACCACCGTTTGACTTGGTAGTTTCCCCAAATATTGCCGTCGCCAACACAGCTTTGGCACTACTTCCTACTGCTACAGATTTTTGTCCCTGCTGTTGCGCTTGACTGACTAGAGGAGCAGGAGTTTGCTGTTGTGGAGTTTGCTCAGGATTGGGGTTTGGTGTTTGTTGCGGCTGTGGATTATTTGGAGGTTCAGAAGCAGCTACCGTGTTATTAGGTTGCTCGTTGGCATTGACTTGACCGTAGCTACCTAACTTTGATAATTTTGTCCACTCTTCAAATGGGTTTGGTGGAGCTGGTGGAGTGATATTAACTACGGGTTGAGTGTTTGGTTTCACAACTGGTAGTTGGGGTGATGGCAGTTGAGAAGCAGGTACTCTAACAATGCGCTCAACTGTCACTGTTCGAGGTGCGTAAGCTATTGGTGGGGGTGTTGGAATCACTTTCTGTGTACCTCTGGAAGAAACTGATGGTTCTCGTAGGGCTACTTTAGGCGTTGATTTGGCAATTCTAAGTTGTTGTTGGGCAGCTTTTACCAACTGTGCTTGTTCAGTCAGGGCTAATTTCGTTTTCAGAGTATCTACTTCGACTGCTAGCTGTTGAGAGGTCGATTCATTAATTGGTTGCTCACGCACCGGTGGGGAAACAATATTTTTTGGCTTCTGATTGCTGCCACTCATCAACTGGGACAAAAACACACCACCTACTAAAACGATCGCTAAAGTAGCAGCCCCTACCAAGCCTAATTTTGCAAAGGGATTAGATGAGAGGGGTTGCTTAGTCTGAACTTCTTGTGGTTGATAAGGAGACTCTTGGGGCATTGCAGAGTCTTCCGATCCTGGAGGATCGCCAGACAAAGATTCTTCTTCTAAGCCAACCAACTTTGAGATCCGTGATTCCCAATCAAAAGATTCTAATTCTGGTTGGCGATCGTCGGTGGTTAGAGAAAATCCATTTTGAGGAGGCATTTGGGCAGGAATTGAGTATCTAGTCATGGTAAAGCTTGGTTGGGATTTCCAGAACAATTTTTATCTTGGATTTCACAGACATTATAAATTTCTAATCTGGCTTCACCAAGGCGGTAAGCTGCGAAGTGCGTCGGTAGTGGCGCATTTGGTAGTGAAGTTGCTGGTTCATCTATTGCTCTAACTAAAATTTGTTTATTAAACGAAACTGATTTTCCCAACCTATCATAACCGCTAAAAATTAATTGATTGGCAAACATCTCTACTTTCCAGTTTCCCTTACTGATTTCTGTTGGTTGAGAAATTTTTTGGATAACTAATACATTCTCCGTTCCTCTACTAACATTTTCAAATTGACTATCTGGATTTAAATTAGTAATTTCTGACTTAAGTTTTTGTTTAAAATCATCAGCTACCAGTTGAGAAGTAATTTCCCAAACCTGTGTCGGTGGCTGTTGTTGTGACCAGTTAAGCATTAAGCTCATCGTTTCACCCACAAAGCGACGAATAACCTCTGGCTGTCGCTCTAAATTTGGTTGAGCGTCTACTGTTATAGTGCGACCATCAACAAGCTGTACCAAACTTTGAGGTGTAAGTTGCCGACTTAACTGTTGTAACATAGACCCATGAAATATTAGTAAAAGCAAGGTTAATACATGTAAACCAAATGTTCCTACTGCCAAGAGTGGTAATGGGCTATTTCTCTTATTTTCTGGTTTAAGTAATTGCATTAATAATTGATTATAAAAATTGAACTATGAGTTGGGGAATTAAAAATATCTTATTTTATAAAGCTATCAGAGTTTTATCCAGCCCTGCATTGCTTTAAATTATCTTCGTTAAGGTTGTTATACCCATCTAGCAAACATAAATTACGAATTTCATAAATTTCTAGTTTATCAGTGCGGACACTATAAATTGCTTTTTGCAAGTCTGTACTGTTGTCGGCTTTGGGATTACCAAAATAATCTACTGCGCGCACAAGTAAATCTTTGTTAAAAGGAGTGACGATTTTTTCACCACCAACTCGATTTTTTTGAATTAAGTCGGCTACCATCCCCACTCGCCACTTACCTGGTGCAATTTGTTTTGGTGGATACACTCGCTTAATAACTAATTGTGATGTCATAACTTGGTTAGGATTTTCCGAGAAAACTTCTGGCGGGGTCATTTCTGCAACTGTGCTTAAGAAACCTTTGCGAAAGTCTTCTGATAAAGCAAAACTTGCTATCCAAGTGCTAGTACTAATTTTTTGGCTACTACCTTGGGGTGTTCTAATTAGAATTCCTAAATCAGATTTAGGATTTGCAACTTCTTCGATATTTTGTGGTGGTAAGGTTCCCGACCAGGTAAACATTGATATCATCGTTTTGCTGATGAATCGGCGAATTGCTTCTGGTTCTCTTGCTAAATCATCAATATTGCTTACTGGTTTACCATCTATTAATTGTACAAAGTTGGGAGGTTTTCTCAGACTAAGTTGGCGAATATTTAGCCCTTGGAATATGAATAAAAGTAAAACTAATATATGTAAACTGAAGGACGCGATCGCAAAAATTGTCAAAACACTTCCCGTTCTTTGTCTGTTTTCTAGTAGACGCACCATTTATTCATCTCCTCCTGCAAAAAAACTTCAGTCATTATATATGATGATTTGCGTATAGTCGGCAGTCAGGAAAGTAGCCAATATTGGAATAGATTATTCTTGGGAAATTTTGAGTTGCTTATATCCTCTCCTTCACTAAAGAAGCCGTATTGCTAATAGCACTGAAGACTGCAAAACCGCCAGCCGCAGCTACAAGTAACGATAAAAGTGGTGCTAAAATTCCTAGAAAAATAATAAACCACATTAAATCTGGATCAACATTAGCATCTTGACCTGGCCCATTGACAATAACTGCGGCAGTCAGTACCGCAATAATATTGAATGAAATCTTGGCGATTCCAATAGATAAAAATCCAGTCAGCCATGCGAAGATTGGTTTCCCCGCTACAGGTAGTAAAGACCCACCTACAGCTATTGGCCCTAAAGCTGCTATCAGCAACATCGTAGCTTCTATCAAATTCTGAAAGGCATATTGTAAGGAAACTAAAAAGTTTTTGATACTCGTTTGGACTGTAGAACCTAATAAAGAATTAAATGAGGTTTCTGATACAATGCCAGTGCCATATCTAATGTTATCTACCTTAGTTTGTAGTCTAATTATCCAATTTTTATTTCCATATATATCTCTATATTTTTGCCAAAGAATGTTAACTTTTTCGGCAGCTTTGACAAAGCATTGACTTTGTTGTTCGCCAGTCAGTGATTGACAAGGACGCAGCAAAGAGCCAGCTACTTCTTCGGCAACACTCATATTCAG
This sequence comes from Nostoc sp., assembly GCF_036917775.1. Lineage (GTDB taxonomy): Bacteria > Cyanobacteriota > Cyanobacteriia > Cyanobacteriales > Nostocaceae > Nostoc. The sequence continues at coordinate 59,932 of NZ_JBALEQ010000083.1, read as the reverse complement.
TGCTTGCTGGTACATTTTGTCTGCATCTGCTGATACCACGACTTGCTGATTCACAGTGTTTAGAAAATTTCGCACTCCTAGTGTCAGATTAGAAAGAATACTTCCATTGGCTGAATTACTTAAGAGAATCACCACAATAAAAGGCCAAATTAAAGCTGAGATGGGACGGGTATATTCATAGGATAGTAAGTCTTTGAGGAATTGTATCATGAAAAACAACAGGGTTCCTACCGCAAAAAAAATACCCAGATTTGTCAGCGCTCCATACAAGTTATTACTGCTGTTATTTTGTAATAAATCTAGCCATTGCTTATCCCAACCTTCGGCAATACTTTGAGAGGTTGCGGCACCATTATCAAGAATCTCATCGATGCCTACTTGGGCAAAAATTTGTTGAATAGCAACTTGCATTTTGAGTTTATGGGCTATTTTCTGAGATTGCATCAGGTGCGTTAATAACCTAACCCACCCTCCTAAACTGTTTTTTAGATTTACTGTTCGTTTTTTAGAAGTTAGAATTTAAAAAAATTCTATGAATGAGATTTTTTTATTTTAAAATTCTACTTATTAACTTTTCTACCAAACAAATCTAGTTGAGAAGTTGCTCGTAAAAGTCGCGCTGCTTCTGTAGATGTTTCTACTCTCCGAGCGCGATTCGCCTCTTCTGACTGTTGGGAAATGTTTGCTAAATTTAAGTTAGAGTATTGCAAAAACTGATTAGTTTGTAATGTCTGAGCAAATGTTTCAGCTACGATTTTTACTTGTTCTTGTTGAATTTTCAAAGTTTGTAATTGGCTATTACCTAGCAATTGTGCTAAAGTAGAAATAGCTTGATCAGCAGGATTAGTTGCTTTACTGACTTGATTCACGATTGTACTAAGAAGATTATCACTATTGCGTTCTAATTCGTCAGTTTTGCTCGCAAGATTTTGCAGATTCTGCTCAGTATTTTCTAACTTTGATTTTGCCCGAATTTGTCCCTTTTCACCCAGAATTCCTACCGCTACTCCACGGGTAATTACCCGATTGAGTTCATTACTAATTAAATTTCCCCGCACTGCTGAATTATTCTCAAAGCGGCCTGCTCTTGAGTCGGAGTTAGAAGAGTAGAGAATCAAATTATCACGAACTCTTTGCCCAGCTAGAACAGGGTTAGGTATATTCAATTCTCCTCTGGCATTACTCAGAGCATTTTGACTCTGTACTTCTACAGGCTTTAAGTTGTCGCTCAGATTATATTGAAGGTAGTTTTGCAAATCTATGGAATATGATTGAAAATCAGTCCAAACCTGGCCTAATGTGCCCGTCTGAATTTGTGCCATTGCTGGTAGGATTGCCAAAGATAGTAATGTCAAAGTAAAAATGGTAGTTTTTTTCATATTTCTGTACCTGAAAAAGGTAGATGCAATTAAGTTTGCTGTAAGTAAGATTTAGAGATTTACAAGAAATCAAGTTACAAAACAAAATTAAATTCTTGTGGGTTGGACAATATGAGCGCCCTAACTAAGTTAAATGTGGAACTACATCTTTGGGGTGAATATCTTGTCCGCCTTTGCTTACGGGCGAACGAGATGTCCATGATCAACTCGACAATTAACTACTACGTAAAGTAGCGACTAACTGACGTGCAAAGGCAGAAATTGCTTCATATTTATTGTTGTGGAGTTGCATCATTTTACTCCGGGCAGTTTGTTCAGAGGGGTTATTAGCAACTGCTGCCAATTGTTCATAACCTGGATAATAACGACAGAATGTATAAATACCGTTATCATCTAATAGCCATTGGCTATAGACACCTTCTTTGCGGGGAAAAAAGCTTTCTGAAGCATTACGAGAAATAATGTTGCGGGGATATTTTAAGATATCTGCAAAACTATCCACTGCAACTGGTTGAATCCTTCCAATCAATCGTGTTGTCAAGTTTTGCAAAATTTTAGATGCAGCTTTAGATTTGGCAATGGTATCAGGATCTTGTCCCGATAAGATGACTCTGATACCGGCTTTAGCACCGTTGGCACAAATTCTGCCAACTAAGTCAGAGATTTGCTCGAATTCAAATAAAATTGGTGCTTCGTCAATAAAGAATATAGAAGCTGGACTACTTAACGCCCGTCGTAATGCTGCTGAATAGGCACTCAAAGATAGTACGGCTGCATCTTCACTATCTGATAAGTTTCTCAGAGCAAAAACTAACAGTTGTGCATCAGTAGGAAAGCTAGATGGTGCAGAAATAGCTTGTCCCACTCGGCTAGAGAGCCAAAACCGCAAGCGTAGTTGAATTTGACTCAGAGCGTCTTCTACTCTGCCACTTAAAGAATCTAGCTGCAAGTATTCTGGCGAGCAGAAATAAAGAAAATCTTTCAAGGTAGGAGTTTTCTGCCAAGCCAGAGTGCCGAATCCTCCCATCATCGCCTGTCGATATCGCTCTTGGATGCCCTCATCTGTAAAGAAGGCTTCTAAAGCTAGATTGAGCAGCGATCGCACTGTTTGCGATAAAATTTGACTTTCAGTAGACGATCCTAAAACCATTGTCATTAAAGCTGATTCTAGGAAGGCGGTATAATCGTTAAAGCGATCGCGCTGTTGTTCTGGTTCTAGCGATCGCAAATCTGGCTGCTCAAATAAGTTATTTGATTGTTTGGAGATATCAAAATAGGCTCCATTCCCCTCCATAAACTCTGTATAGTCTGTGAAAGTTGATGTGCCATCAGGTTTAGGGAAATCTAACGCCACTACAGGAATGCCATGCGCCAAAGCCTGAGTTAAAATCCCTGATACCAATACCGATTTACCAGCACGAGTTGTCGCAAATAAAGCTAAATTTTTGTGTTGATTAAACAAATCTAAATGTACGGGTGTTCCGCCTTCTTCGGCAATCAATTCAAAGCCTTCTTTATCACCCCGTTTAGTTAAAACTAAAGGCATTAATCCGGGAACTTCACTGGTTAAATATAGCTGACGACGGTTAAAGGGTGTTGCTAATAAACCTTCCCAAACTATCGGTAGAGTTTGCAGCCAAATTTTCCAGGCATATTCAGTTTCCCTAATTACCCTTGCTGGACGTTGAAAACAGTTTTCAATATATCTTGTTGCCTCATCTAATTTTTCGACAGTGGGACGATGTACCAAAATAGCGATACTCGTATAAATCGGGACTGCACCTTCAAATAATTGTTCTTGCGCCGCCACCGATTTCTTCAATTTCAATTGAGCGTTGACATCAATAGTTTTACTTTTTTCTTGAGCCATGATTGTCGTCATGTTTGACTGCTTCAGCACTCGTTGCAGAGTCGTTTTTACCATTGCTGGATTTGCGGCAGTCAACTCACAAAAAATCTCTGTATCTACTACTCTTTCTCTAGCCAACAGTTCCCATAAATAGCGTAGTTGGGAAGATTTATTTGGCCAACCTCCGGGTTTTTCGAGAAATGACAGTGCGCCAATATAACGATTATTAACGTTAACCCAACGGCGATCGGCACAAGGTACGCTAGACTCCATCAGCAAAGTTGTGCCGTGTATATTGTCTATCAGCAATTTAGTACTAGCTAAATCTGAATTAACTTGCTCATGCAGTCCTTGTTCATCTAAAGTCATCAACTGAGGAATCTCTATTGCCTCTGTATCATTAAACCTTTTCCAGACCTCTTTCCAGAGTTCATCAGCTGTCAAAGGTTTGACATCCAATCCCATTTGGTTAGATAAAATTTGTTCCCAACGCAGAAAACCCTGCTTGTAAGCATTTGTGATTAAGGTTTCGATGCGCTGATTTTCTACTTCTGAGAGTTCACCTTTGAATTTCAACCACCATGATTCAGCTTTGACTAAAAGCTTCTCTATCCAATCATCTGCATGTTGTGAGTTAGATTCAATGGTGTAAGTGACATAAATCCGCAAAAATTTTGGCTTGCGAACACCAGAAACAGTCAGTTCTTTAATTCTAGCTCTTTCTGCCATCAACAAGTATTTGATATCTCGTGATGGCGCATTTTTGATTAGTGTTGCTAATTCTTTTTGGCGTTCTTTGTCGGAACTAAAAGATCCCAAATGCAGCGTCATTCTTTCACCGCTAGGGATATCTTTTAATCCAGCTTCAATGTTATTAAAAAGTGTATCGATTTGTTCGGGTCTTAAGGTAGTATGAATTCCCTTACAGTCAAAACCAAAAACAAAGCAAAACCGATCTTTTTGAGTGCCTTTTGTCAAAAGGTACGCACCAATATCGCGTCCATTCAAGGCGACACGTAGCATTGTTGCCAAGTGTAAGGCATCTTCAAATGGTGTTAATCTACTTTCGTTTCCGGCTATGCCGACGCTTTGTTTTCCGATTTTTTGCTTCATGGTTAACTTCCAGTAAGCTTTGATAACGAGCAAAGCCTCTTGTCCAAGCGGGAACGCCAATAAATTTACTTAAAAAACTCCAACTCCTACCACCAGTTAAAATCCACCAGGTTCCTATTCCCCAACCAGTCATTAGTACTGTCCACAACCATTTTTGAAACTCTTCTTGGAAAAGACCCCCAAAAATTCCATTGATAATAAAGTAGGAGGCTAATGCAATTACCGTCCAAGGAAGAATTTGATCGGCAGGGATGGGCCCTAGAGAAGGTTGACTTCCCAGAACCTGATTAACTGGACGAAATTCTTGTTCCCGCTCTTGAGACATTTGAAATATCTGAATTATTTACTGCTATCGCCAATTACAAAGCGTGTGAGTACATCAGCAATAGTAACAGCAACAACGACTAATAGGGGAGTTCTGGCAATGCTTTGCCAATCTTCATCTTTACGCACTGCGTTGATCACACCAACCAAGGAGATTGCAATATAGAGTAAGTAAATCGCCCGCAACACATTAAATATCAAACTTACAGCTGTGTTGCTACCACCACTATTAGTTGTTGAACCATCACTTAAGGTTTTTTTGAAAAACTTTTCAGCTTCCCCAAAAAACTGTGCTTGTGCAGGGGTTGCAAAACAGTCTAACCAATAAAAACTTAGGATGACGGCTGCTGCTAGAATTTGCAATAATATTAGCGATCGCCTGGGTAAATGAAACTGCTGCCCAATTTGCTGGGTAATAACTGCAATTAAACTACCAACTAGTAAACAAAAAAGCAGGATAGGACTTTTTAGGCTGATAACGCTTACAAGTACAGCACAAGCAATCAAAAAAGGTATCGATTCAATCAGAATGAATAAACTGGATTCCAGTCCCAGTCTTAACTTATGAGATCCTTTGACAGCGCTACCAGTTAAAGCTTTGAAAAAGTTTCTCTTGTGAGAACTTTGTCTAGACATTTGCTAATTTTCCTATGGTGTACTATGAGTGTTGGTTGTTTCAAATTTTACAAGCATTACAATTTTACATGATCTAAGATTTATTTATCCTCAAATTATAAAGTTATAGCTAGCAAAGTCCTATACTATACACAAACGTGTATTAAGTTAAGTTAACAAAAGATTAATACTTATTTATTTAATTAGATATGAGGCACAACAGAAAGCCAGCGCTCAGGGCTGTTTTAAAGCGATACCTACACGGTTAAGCTCCGCTACAGGCTTAAAAACCTGGTCATGTCAAGCGAAACAATGTGCCAAGGCTACTTGTGCCAGCGATGAAGGTCAGCCCATATAAATTTCCATTGCTTGCCTGAAATAATCTAGCAATTGGATTAGTCTCAATACCGTTCGGTTCAGGAATTTTTTGGTGGGGCAGGGGGAGAAGAGAAGGAGAGGAAGAGAAGAATTACTGAACAATAACCCTCTTTCGTCCTGCCTTCTCCCAACGAAAAATTTTTATGGCGACCTACTTATAAGTTTTTGATTATGTATGATATCTAGATTTTCCGATGCCTGCGTTAGGCTATACCGACACAACTAATAAATTGCTGAAAGAACGCATTTTCGTTGATACATATTATGGTTAATTTGTAAAATATATACTCTATTAAACACTCTAAAAGAGTTTAACAAGCAAATTTATAACCTTAAGAAAAAATTTTAGATTTTACTCTGGACAGAGTAATAAAAAATCTCAAAAAAACTTGCTTTTTTAACACTGAATAAATTAAAAAAATACATTTAAGTTTTTTTAATCATTCCATAATGTAATCATGACTTGAACTTTACCTTAACACTATAGTGTTAATTCCATTGGCAAATTTCAACAGCTATTAGCCATAGCATTCTCAAAGAATTAGTGAAATCATGACTTTCCTTACTTTGTACCTTGGCAGTAGCTTCTGCAAACTGCTGGGGATATGAATGAATTAAAGAAAGTGATTTCCATAATTTCAGATAAAGTTGCCATCTGAAACAAGTAAGTCGGTAAAAATAAACGTAGCTTTTTAACAGGTTACAAGAGAGCAAAAATGTGAATTAAGGCATGATTCATAGTATCTAGTAACCAATTAATTACACTAAAGCTATGAATGTTTATTTATACAAACTTACTTAGGAATGTAGAGTTTTTGACTAGCAAAAATTACCTAATTGGGTGTATTGACTATAGTTAAATGCACTCAATATCCTTATGGATTTGCTTTTAATTCTCTCTACATTCTTAAACGCTTTGTGCAAACTTTTGATTTATCAATAATTTTTATAGTGTCAGTTTTTGTCCTTAAAGAAGGTTATTGATAATTGCCAGTTTGACACTTGATTTGGATTTGTTAGGGTTTAACACCCAAAAATTAACTTGAAGGAGCTTGACATGGTTTTCTATCGCGATCGCTTGAATAATTTAACAAGTTCAGTTTCTGTACTTGCCATCACAATTGGTTTAGTAGCAAGTCAATCTCTTAGTGAAAAATCTTTAGCTCAGACTTCCACCACTCCTCCTCCATCTGGAGTAACCTCCATAAATGGTCTAGGTGCAAGCACTGTAAATACTTTGTTTGTAGGTACAGGACAGACAAATCCATGTCCTTTTGGTTCAAAAGGCTCATGGTTTAACGTTTTCGGTGTTGGAAATCCTTCATCTCTCAATGCTGATTTAGCTGCAATCACCAACAGTTGTCCAGTTGGAACTTATGGCCCAGTCGTTAATAACGACACATTCAGATATGCTTCGGTTGGTAGTGGCGCAGGCATAACAGCTTTTTTTAATCAAACCGTACCACCAGCATCACCTGGCCCTACAATTTTAGCCCCAGTCTCGTTTGCAGCTACTGACGACCCTTTAGCAGGAACACAAATAGAACAAACAGTCACCACCGGTAGTGGAAGACCCAATAGCGGAAAAGCTATTCAAGTGCCTGTAGTAGGTGTTGGAATCACCCTATCTTACAACCGTACTGGTCTTAGCATACCAGCGGCCGGACTGAAGCTTTCCCGAAATACTTACTGTGGTATTTTAAAGGGTACTATCACAAATTGGAATGATTCCAGAATTAGAACAGATAACGGTGGCGCAGTCATTGCAGTCAACTTACCCATCAAAGTTGTACGTCGTAGTGATAATAGTGGTAGTACCTTTGTTTTAAGCACTCATCTCAATACTGTATGTAAAACTGCTGCAACTTCAACAATTCAAGCAGCTAATATATGGGATAAAGGAGTGGGTAGTATAAGTACTTCAGGTACTGTACCTCCAGCACCACCAGCCAATACAGTAGTTTGGCCAACCACCTTCCTATCTGCTTCAGGAGGTGGAGGTGTAGCCACTGCCATCACAGCCAATAATGGTGCTATTGGTTATGTGGATAGTGCTACGCGTTTAGCTAGAAGTCTACCTGCTGCACTTTTACAGAACAGAGCAAATGTATACGTTGGTCCTACAACAGCTGGAATTCAAGGCGCTTTGAGTGTTGGAACCATTGTGAAATACGGTACTGCTCCCGCTAACAGGCTGATTAGAATTGATAACTTAGCCGATCCAAACGCTGCAACTGCCTATCCCATTTCCACAGCAACTTATGCGCTGTTTTATGACGTATACCAAAACAGTACCACAGGCAATTTGATAGCAACTCATATTAGAACCTTCATTAACTGGGCTTTAGCAAATTCAACACAACCAGTTCCTCCCGCTACCAATTCCTCCAACCCAACTCCAGATCAGATAGCTATAAATCGAGGATATGCTCCTCTTCCCAACAACATCAAAACAGTGGCTAGAACTGTTGTGAATACTTGCGTAAACACTACTACTGGTGCTTCTCCTTGCACCCCTTAAGATGATAAATCTGTCTAGTACTTAACCACACCAAGTTTAATCGGTAAACAGGTTTCTAGTAAGGACTTTAGTCTTTGCCTTAAGCACCAAAGTCCTTACTAAGTACTAGCAAAAGTTGCAGTAATGAACTACTAGCAGCCTGCCGGAAAATTCAACAGTTAATTCTGTTGGCACTTTTAGCAATCATTGTTTCATTTAATAAAAACATTGTTTTAGGGGCATTTTTTTATTGAATTACCTCTAAAACAATGATTTATATAAAAAATAGGAACCTGTTTGAATAATCAAAGAAAAATTATTTTTTATGCACTCATGTCAATTAAAATACAAAATATTTTAAATTAATTGGCTTAACCTAAATTTTAACTAATACTAATGTTATTTGTTTAGAAATTTTACATCTACTCAATTGCTAATAATAAACATACGAAAAAATCATGGCTGATACATTATTCAACCTATCGTCACTAGATGGTAGCAATGGCTTTACCCTCAACGGCAGTAGTGGTGACTCATCAGGTAACTCAGTAAGTAATGCTGGAGACATCAACGGCGACAACATCGACGACCTAATTATTGGCGCACCTGGTGTTGGAAAAAGCTACGTAGTATTTGGTAGCACAAACGGCTTTAATACCAGCCTTGACCTCTCATCCCTGGATGGCAGCAACGGCTTTACCATCAACGGCAGTAGTAGTGACTCATCAGGCACATCAGTTAGTAATGCTGGGGATATCAACAATGACGGCATCGGCGACCTAATTATTGGTGCATCAGGTGCAGCTTTGGGTGCAGGGCAGAGCTATGTAGTATTTGGTAGTCGTAACAGCTTCAATGCCAACCTCGACCTCTCATCATTGGATGGCAGCAACGGCTTTGTCATTAACGGCATTAATGGGCGGAACTCAGATGGCATCCCAGACTCATCAGGCACATCAGTTAGTAATGCCGGAGACATCAACGGCGATAACATCAGCGACCTAATTATTGGCGCACCCAGTGCCGCTTCGGGCAGAGGACAAAGCTACGTAGTATTTGGTAGTAGTAGCGCATTTAATGCTAGCCTCAACCTCTCAGACCTCAACGGCAGCAATGGCTTTACCATCAATGGCAACAGCACCGACTCATCAGGCAACTCAGTTAGCAGTGCTGGAGACGTTAACCGTGATGGCATCGGCGACCTAATTATTGGCGCACCTGGTACTGGAAAGAGCTATGTAGTATTTGGCAGCACTACTGCCTTTAGTGCTAACTTTGACCTCTCAACTCTCAATGGCAGCAATGGTTTTGTCATTAACGGCAATGCCAATGACTTTTTTGGTGCCTCAGTCAGCAATGCTGGAGATGTTAATAATGATGACATCGATGATTTAATCATTGGTGCATACAATGCCGCTTCTGGTGCTGGACAAAGCTATGTGGTGTTTGGTACTACGAATGGTTTTGATGCCATTAATAACCTCTCAGACCTCGGCAGCAACGGCTTTGTCATCAACGGCATTAATGGCAGTGATGTCTCAGGTTTCTCTGTTAGCGCGGCTGGAGATGTCAACGATGATGATATTGCTGACCTGATTATCGGCGCGCCTTTTGCTTTATCTGGTGCTGGGCAGAGCTACGTAGTGTTTGGCAGTAGTAACGGCTTTAGTGAAAGTCTTGACCTTTCCAACCTTGACTCTAGCCAGGGCTTTGCCATCAACGGTATTAATACTACTGATTCTTCTGCTACTTCAGTTAGTGCTGCTGGCGATATCAACAATGATGGTGCTGACGACTTGCTTGTGGGCGCACCTGGTGCTGGGCAAAGCTATGTTGTCTTTGGGACTCCAAAACCACAACCTGAACCTGAACCTGAACCTGAACCACGACCACAACCACAAGTTATATTCAACCTATCGTCCCTAGATGGTAGTAATGGCTTTAGCATCAACGGCAGTAGTGGTGACTCATCAGGCACATCAGTAAGTAATGCTGGAGACATCAACGGCGACAACATCGACGACCTAATTATTGGCGCACCTGGTGTTGGAAAAAGCTACGTAGTATTTGGTAGCACAAACGGCTTTAATACCAGCCTTGACCTCTCATCCCTGGATGGCAGCAACGGCTTTACCATCAACGGCAGTAGTAGTGACTCATCAGGCACATCAGTTAGTAATGCTGGGGATATCAACAATGACGGCATCGGCGACCTAATTATTGGTGCATCAGGTGCAGCTTTGGGTGCAGGGCAGAGCTATGTAGTATTTGGTAGTCGTAACAGCTTCAATGCCAACCTCGACCTCTCATCATTGGATGGCAGCAACGGCTTTGTCATTAACGGCATTAATGGGCGGAACTCAGATGGCATCCCAGACTCATCAGGCACATCAGTTAGTAATGCCGGAGACATCAACGGCGATAACATCAGCGACCTAATTATTGGCGCACCCAGTGCCGCTTCGGGCAGAGGACAAAGCTACGTAGTATTTGGTAGTAGTAGCGCATTTAATGCTAGCCTCAACCTCTCAGACCTCAACGGCAGCAATGGCTTTACCATCAATGGCAACAGCACCGACTCATCAGGCAACTCAGTTAGCAGTGCTGGAGACGTTAACCGTGATGGCATCGGCGACCTAATTATTGGCGCACCTGGTACTGGAAAGAGCTATGTAGTATTTGGCAGCACTACTGCCTTTAGTGCTAACTTTGACCTCTCAACTCTCAATGGCAGCAATGGTTTTGTCATTAACGGCAATGCCAATGACTTTTTTGGTGCCTCAGTCAGCAATGCTGGAGATGTTAATAATGATGACATCGATGATTTAATCATTGGTGCATACAATGCCGCTTCTGGTGCTGGACAAAGCTATGTGGTGTTTGGTACTACGAATGGTTTTGATGCCATTAATAACCTCTCAGACCTCGGCAGCAACGGCTTTGTCATCAACGGCATTAATGGCAGTGATGTCTCAGGTTTCTCTGTTAGCGCGGCTGGAGATGTCAACGATGATGATATTGCTGACCTGATTATCGGCGCGCCTTTTGCTTTATCTGGTGCTGGGCAGAGCTACGTAGTGTTTGGCAGTAGTAACGGCTTTAGTGAAAGTCTTGACCTTTCCAACCTTGACTCTAGCCAGGGCTTTGCCATCAACGGTATTAATGCTACTGATACTTCTGCTACTTCAGTTAGTGCTGCTGGCGATATCAACAATGATGGTGCTGATGACTTGCTTGTGGGCGCACCTGGTGCTGGGCAAAGCTATGTCGTCTTTGGGACTCCAAAACCACAACCTGAACCTGAACCACAACCTCTAGAACTGACAAATAGCGGTAATGATGTCTTTAATATCAAAGGTGAGAATGATACGGTAACACTCAAAGTTGCGATCGCAGGCAGCAATTCTGAGTTAGTGAATGAATTTGGTGTATATACTGTTGATGATGCTACAGGCGAAATTGACGGTATTGCCCCAGGCGAAGCAGGTTATGCCCGCAAAGCTTTAGAACGAGGACAAGTGATTCTTTCAGCTATTGCTAATCCACCCAATGGTTTTAGCAACAATCTTCTCAATGGTTCATTAGAGTTACCATCTGATACTAATTTGAGATTTTACTTGGTCAAAAATAGTACAACTGAGAATGTGCTGACTAATATTACACCAATCAATGACGTACTGTTTTCTGACCCTTCAAATCAAAAAATTACGAGTTTAGACAACAATGCGTTCTCCTTGGCTTGGAAAGATGGTTCTGGTAATAGCACTAATGATTTCCAGAATCTAGTCGTAAGAATTCAGCCTACAAGTGAGGCGTTATCTTTGGGTACAAATCTACAAGGTAAACCACAAGGAGAATTGATTGACTTAAGAGATGTTGAACAACGGGTAACAGCTAATTTTGTTGTCAACCGAGAAGCTGAATTCAATAATTTCATCGGATTTTATAAAGTAGCTGATGAAAATGGTGGTATTGATACCAACGGCGATGGTAAGGGAGATATTCTTGTTGGCCAAGCTGGTTATACTGAAGCCGCACTGCGTCAACGCGTTGCAGGAATTGACCTGACGGTGAACAACCAAGGTACGGCAAGTTATACAGGCACTTTTGAGCCTGGTTCTATCTTTGCACCATTCATTATCATTAATGGGAGACCAGATGCTGTTTTAGATAACAATCCTAATAATAATCCAGCGGTTTACTTCCCATTCTTGGGTGCTAATAGTGACAAGGTAGATCATATTCGTCTGTTAGGGAATAATACCTTTGGCTTTGAGGATTTAGCTGGTGGAGGTGACAAAGATTTTAACGATGTTATTGTGCGAGTTAATTTGAGTGTTGCCTCCTAATTTGAGGAGTTTATAACCACCAAAAAAGGTGAACAAGGTAGTCTTGCGATCGCCAATGGATGAATCTCACAACTACTTAGGCTTGTTCACCTTTGACGTTTTTGCATAGTAGCATCTGGGGTTGGGCACTGAGGAGAAGCTAAAAATAAAAATTTGAGCAGACCAAAAGCTGTGCCCAGCTTACTTTATAAGTTGATGCGATCGCACTAACTATTCATCTTAGTAAGTTGGCGTTAAAAAAATAAGTATGTTACAAAACATAAATATGTTTAAAACCCTTACTGATTACCAATGACAAAGGACAGCCTTAGCCAGTTAGCTTTAATTTCGTCGACCGACTTTCTGTGTCTTTAATTATCTAAAAATCGGAATTAAATACAACTTAATGCTGTTGTTGACCTTGCATCTATGGGTCAGACACATTTGAAAAAAGTTCAATCGTCAACTATGTTATGATAAAATAGTTGAGAAATATTTTCGGTCATGTAACTGACTATGTAGACACCTCTCCGAATCTAAATCTCTACAAACTTTGCTTCTGGAGGTGTTTTTTGTCAGTTTATATTGCAAATTTATCCTTTAAAGATGAGAGTCTTTAAGGATTGCAAAAATTGAAATTTTTAGTGAGTAGAACTGTATTGCAATACCTGGCGTGAAACTAATACCTCTCACTTTCAAAAAATATGCTAAAAAGAACGGACAAGTTTAGTGTGTCACAAACGCAGACAACATACGGATAGTACTTAAACTTATGCCAACGGATATAATTACCCGTCCTGAGTCTCTCACAGAAGATTGTTTCTTTACTTACGCCCTTGGGACTGATTTGCACGATACTAATTCCACAGCCAAATATTTACGCAGAATCAGAAAAGAAGATAAACCTTATATCGATATAGCCGTTTCTCCCAGACCTGGCTATCGGTTTGAGGTTTGTCTTATCCCTGTTGAAGGGTTCGCTCAAGAAACAATCTTGACAAAAGATGGGTTCGCCAAAGCTTTAGCGATTATTTGTGCTGTATCTAACAAAGCTAGAAAGCGATTTCCTTCAGGAAATGGACAAGAGATTGTCCGGTGTCAATTTAGCAATTTAGCTGATGCAGTCGCTGTAGCGAACAGATTGTCTGCATTACCCTCGGATATGTATGAAACTCTCGCCAAGGTACCAAATACTTTGTGAGAGTGTGTCCGCTTTAAGATTTATGATTAAGGCTGACGCAAAGACATTTTAATGGTAAGTAAGTAGACGGACAAGAGAATAAAAAACTCAATAGTTCATATTTTATTTGTTCATAAAGTCTTGCATAACGAGCCTTTTAACCTCAAACTGTACAATTTTTTTGTTTTTGTACAGCGATCCATAATTCAAAGTGAGTCTTTTTTATGCCTATCAGTCCTTTGCGTGAAGAACCTCGTAACCAACGAGCGCCTGTAATTCGTACAAGTAATGAATTTATTCTTTTGGAATGGCTAAAGTCAACTGGTCGTCTAATTGAGCGTGAACATCAAGAATCTGAGTATCTAACTGAAGTAGAAGAAATTTCCGAAATGATCGACCTTGATGATATCCCTTATGATCATGACGATGATGATGCTGATATGGATATAGAAGCGTAATTCGTAATTCGTAATTACTCCAAGTGTTTCATTAATGCCGAAAGGCTAAGAATCCCGGCTTTTTTTAGAGAAGTCGGGATTCTTAGTATTAAAATGCAAGTGAGTTTAATTTTTAGACTTGAGTAGTAGATAAAATAATTGTCCATTGCTAACTGTGACACCAGCGCGATCGCCTGCTAATTTACCGGTACCTAAAAAATAATCTACCCTACCTGCACCTTTAATTGCGCCGCCAGTATCTTGGTCAAGAACATAGCGGCTAACAATACGCTCCTCCAGTTTTCCGGTAGGATTAGCGAAAGGAATAGAAGCGCGAATCAACGCTAAAGCACCAGGAGGCATGAGAGATTTATCTGTAGCGATGGAACGTTCTGCTGTTAGGGGTACGTTGATCGAACCTTGAGCTGGTTCACCGTGATTTTCTTGAAAAAAAACAAAACTGCGATCGCGCGGAATATAAATATTTAATTCTTGGGGATGCTTTTGAAAATAGTCGAGAATAATTGGCATAGTCATCCCTTGGAGCGGTAATTTGCCATCATTCGCTAATTCTCGCCCAATGCTTTTGTAGTTATAAGCGTTATTCCCAGCATAGCCGATCGCTGTCTGAGTTCCATCGGCAAGCTTAAGTCGCGCCGAACCTTGAATTTGAGCTAGATATGGTTCGAGGCGATCGCGAAACCAAAACAACTCTAATCCTCGTAATTTCCCTTTTGCACCTTGTAAACCATCTGCTCCTTCTAAATCTTCTCGTGTCGGATGAGGTTTAGGCCAGGAGTTTAAATCAGGAGGTAATCGATAAACAGGATAGCGATATTCTGGTGTGGGGACGCGACTGGCTGCGTAAATCGGTTCATAATAGGCGGTGAATAAAACAGAACCTTGGTTATCTTTACCGACTGACTGGTAAAGAACAAATTCTCGTTCGATGGCTTGATGTAATTCTGTTGCAGAATTGGTTGTCAAAACGAGTTCGCGGAATCTTTTCAAGCTTTTGAAGACGCGATCGCGTGTAATCCCAGTTACCTGATAGTTTTGATAAGCAGTCGCAGCATTAGCCGTTTGCAGGTATTGGAGACTCCGAGCGATCGCACTCAATAGCGCCTTTTTGTCTGGTATTTCTCCATAGAGAAGTTCATCCAAGCAAGATGTATCACCTTGACAACAAGTAACTGGTAATCTCTCAATTAATGGTGCTTTTTGGTTTTCAGCAGTCGAGGAAACTGGTATATCCCACTTTTTCAACCGACATTCTGGCAGACTGAGTTCTTGATGCGCCAAAGATTGCATCCGCACTAGAAAAATCGACAAAACCACAGGTAAGCCAATAGCGATAAATTTGCTAAACTTTCCTAACTCAGCAAGTCTCTTTTTCATCCAAATTCAAAATTTTTGAGATTATTCCATTTCGCTCAAATTCAAAAACTAAATAATTTAGTTCCCAATTCCCAATTCCCAATTCCTTATTCATTCATATTACGGTAAGTCGCAACTGCCGAAGGCGATATCCGGTTCAAATATCGGAATATCCAATATTTGAAAATGGTATCTAAAATCACTGGGAATGTAGCAATAAATAGGAAAATAAAATCTCGATTTGCGGGTAATCCCCAATGACGTGATACACCTTCTAAGAGTACTTCCCAGCCATGAGGAGAGTGGAAACCTACAAATATATCAGTAAACAAAATGATGATAAATGCCTTAGCACTATCACTAAGTCCATAAACAATATTATCAAAGAAATCTTTGACTACAGCAATAGAAGACTTGCTAACAAGCAAAAGCCAGATAAAAGCACCAACTGAGAACATATCTGCAAAAACATTTTTGATCGCATTAGAGCTTTCGTGACGAAATTCTTCAGCAAGCTCTACAGCCTTGCTTGTCATTTCAGCTTCCATCTGTTCAGACGAAAGTGGAGGAGCATTTCTAATGAGATTTTCAAACTTGAGTTTTTCTTCAAATCTTTCTAATTCTTCAAGAGCTTCCTCTTCCATTTCTGAGTTAATAAATATCTGCATCTGATCGCTACTTCTAAAATGCTCAACAGATGGCCCAACGACAAAAGCTTTTGCTATCTGATGCGTCAAAAGTGGTACGATAATTAATAGTAAAATAAACCTGATAGATATTATTGTTCTTCTTTGAGTTTGACGAAAATTCTGAATTACTTCTTTTTCAGAATTAGGGTCTAATTCAACTTGCAGACGAGTGATAGTACTTAAAATAGAACGGGGTAGAACGCCTGTTGTATCTACTTTACCCTTAGGTTTTTGTTTTTTCTCCGAGTCTTGAGTTGGTATTTTGGGTGGTAAGGTTGGAGGATTGACGAGCAGCAATTTGTCGTCAGATATGGCAGAGTTAATTGGTAGATTTGGAGGTTTGACTGCTAAAGCGTTAGAAGTTATTTGATCGGAACTTGTTATGTATTTGGATATAACTTGATCAATAAAGTTTAGCTTTTCCAAAACCAAAGAAGGACTGGGATGTTCTATACCTGCTTTCTGAGCAGCTTTTTGATTCTCTTCATTTAGAAACCAACGGCTTGCTCTAAACTCTGTCAGCCGCATCTTAGCAATTTTTAAGAGCTTGTTGAGGTCTGACTCAAAATAATCCATCACGCTGTTACTGTACGTGGCTGAGTCAATGTCTATTTTATTACCACTAAAATGCTTATCTTCTATTTCCTTAATCTTTAATGCTGCATCGTAAGCTTCATGTAAAGAACGTTCAGGAGTCTGTAAGTACCATCGATAAGCAGCAAGTAAAAAAGAATAGATTTTTTGGCTAAAAACAGAATTTTTCATTAGAAACAATCATCCAGCATTATTTGGTGATTCTTAACCTTAAGTTAACGCACGAGGTATACTAGCAAATCTACAAGGAGAAAGTTTGTGGTTTCTCATTCGGTTTGGATTGTTGGCACTAGTCGCACTGGTAAGACGGCTCGCTTGGTAGAGCAATTTTGTAGTTGGGTACAACCAGAGAAGCAGGCTACTGAATTATTTTATACTAAGAAACAAGCACATAAAAAAGGCGAACGCATACCCGAATTTTTATATCTTAAACAAACAGAGCCAGGAGTTTTAGTCTTAGCTGCAAATGATGATAATCGCCGAGAGTTGGGAGATATCATTGTTACATCAACATTAGGGAAATATCCGGTGCGTGCCAAGACACCGCTAGGTTTTTTCCAGGATGAAGTTATCTTATTTTGGCCGTTGCTAATTAACTCGTTGAATTTGAAGGCCCAGTTTCCGGTAAGATTGCGACCAGAAACGGAACAAGAGTTAGCAACCAAACTCTGGCGTTCCCAATTAGACGAAGAAATTTTACGAGTTGCGGGAATTAATGAGTCGCGCTTGGTGCGTCGCATTTTAGACTTATTGCAATTAGCTGCTTACAGTGGGGTACATTGCGAAGATATTGCCCAGATTTTGGCAAAGGGTCTGGGGGAAAATACTACAACTTTAGAGCCGGAATTTTTAGCATCTTTGCTCATTGATTGGCGTAACTGGTGTTTAGAGAGGGGGTTACTGACTTATGGCATTATTACCGAACTCTATAGTCAATATTTATTAAGCGATCGCAACTACCAACAGCACCTAACTAAACGCTATCAAGCAGTATTGGCAGATGATGTTGACGATTATCCTAGCGTAGCGCGTCTTTTGTTTGAATTGCTATTAGATCGAGGCGCGATCGGCGCGTTTAGCTACAATCCCGACGGTGCAGTGCGATTGGGATTAGGAGCAGATCCCAAATATCTAGAAGGGTTAGCAAAGCGTTGTCGGGTAGAAATCTTAAGCGAGCCGCCTCCAGAGTCTCTGGGAGAACAAGCTAAACAGATGGTGGAATTAGTCACAGAACCAATGGTGCTGGTTAGTTTACCAGAGATTGTGCATTCTATTCAAACTACCTCCCGCGCTCAACTATTGCGACAAACAGCAGAGGTAATTGCTGATGCGATCCAATCGCAGCAAGTACAAGCAGAAGAAGTAGCGATTATTGCACCAGGTTTAGATGCGATCGCTCGTTATACTCTAGTAGAAATCCTCGTCAAGCAAAACATCCAGGTAGAATCGCTCAATGACCAACGTCCCCTAATTAGTTCACCCGTCATTCGCGCCTTACTCACCATGCTGGCACTAGTTTATCCCGGCTTGGGTCGCCTCGTAGATCGGGATGCCGTCGCAGAAATGCTAGTTGTATTGAGTAGAAAGCAACAAGTACCAGAAAACTCTACAGACGCGATGAATCGCGTCTCTACAAATATTGATCCGGTACGCGCCGGTTTGATTGCAGATTACTGCTTTGTACCTCATCCTGATCGCCCCAACTTACTACCAGTATCAGCCTTCGAGCGCTGGGATAGAATTGGCTATGCGGCTACTACAGCTTATAATGAGATATTGGAGTGGTTAGAACAGCAGCGATCGCAACAAGAACTGCGGTTAATTCCTAGTCCCATTTCCCTATTAGACAGAGCAATTCAGCGTTTTTTGTGGAATGGTAGCAATCTCCCCTACGAACAACTAGCAGCACTGCGCGAATTATTAGAAACCGCCCAACATTACTGGGAAATTGACACCAGGTTACGACAAATCGCCCCAGTTGAGACAACGCCTCACACAACTATTATCGAATTTATTCAATTACTGCGACGTGGTACAATCACCGCCAATCCTTACCCTGTGCTACCTATTGGTGGAGCCAGAAAGGCCGTCACCTTAGCAACTATATTTCAATATCGGTCTAGTAGGCGATCGCACCGTTGGCATTTTTGGCTAGATGCTGGTTCACCTCTTTGGGCCAAAGGTGGCGCAGCAACGTTATTTGGTGCGCCGTTTTTTTTGCAAGACAGGTTAGGCGAACCTTGGACAGCAGAAGATGAGAAATTGGCAGAAGAAGAACGACTGCGGAGGATTTTAACAGATTTACTATCTCGCGTATCCGAGAGAGTTTATTTGTGTCACAGCGATTTAGCCGTAAATGGACAAGAGCAACTAGGGCCGTTATTACCCTTAGTCAATGCTTGTGTAACAGTTATTTCTGAGGCTACTGTTAATTGAATGGCTCAAGCTCAGATCCCCGACTTCTTCAAGAAGTCGGGGATCTTGTTGTAATATATCTGTTTGTATTTAGTAGTAATTGTCCCCTTTTTCAGATTGATGTTTGGGGTTGAACTTTGAAAGTTTCGAGACTGTGGTTGAGTCGGAAAAGGAGAGCGAGGAAGGACTTTATCACGCCTTAAGAGCAAAGGAATACTAAGAAGTCCCAAAATAATGACTACTCCAGTCATAATCCAAACGATTAGCCTATTTGGTTTATAATCTGCTCGTTCAATTTGCCAGAAAACTTGGTTGTATCGCCATGCGGCTAATGCAACAACCAAAATTCCAAAAACTACCAAAGCAACACCCAAATTTTCCGAGTTGGATAATGGATTTAGCCTAGTTTCTTGTTGAGTAATAGCAAGATTCAGCTGTTGCAGAAATATACCAAATCGCGCAATAGCAAAACCAAAACCAATCAATGAAATAGAAGTACGTAGCCAAGCTAGAAAAGTACGTTCGTTCGCTTGATGCTCCCTTTGACGATCAATTTTTGGTATTTTGTCCATGAGTACTTCTGACGACTACTTACCCTTGAAAAGTATTCATAATGATGAATAACACGAACTATCGCCACAAGGTCAACACAAGCTGTTCAGGGCTAAGGAAAACCCCAAGCGATCGCAAGAATCTTTACAATAGTAAATAAGGTAAAGATATATATCAGAGTCAAAATCAATGGCACTATTCGGATTTGGCAAAAAGCAAGTTATGCCCACACCAGAAGAAGCTTTGTCAGGAAGGGCGCAGTCTATGTCAGTACCTGCTGCTCATTACGTCAACAATAATCCTTTAAAAGCTCCTTATCCCGATGGATTAGAGAAGGCAATCTTTGGCTTGGGCTGTTTTTGGGGTGCAGAACGCAAATTCTGGCAACTTAAAGGAGTTTATACCACCGCAGTAGGTTACGCTGCTGGATTTACACCCAACCCCACCTACGAAGAGGTATGTAGTGGGCGAACCGGTCACAATGAAGTGGTGCTGGTGGTGTTTGATCCCAAGGTGATTAGTTATGCCGAACTACTCAAAGTCTTTTGGGAAAGCCACAATCCTACCCAAGGAATGCGCCAAGGCAATGATGCTGGCACTCAATACCGTTCGGGAATTTATGTATATTCTGAAAGCCAAAAGCAGCTAGCAGAAGCATCACGGGAAGCTTATCAGCAAGCTCTCAACGATGCAGGCTATGGCAAGATTACTACAGAAATCTTGGATGCACCGGAATTCTATTACGCAGAAGCCTACCATCAGCAATACCTGGCGAAAAATCCTAATGGGTATTGTGGTTTAGGAGGGACAAATGTTTCTTGTCCCGTGGGTGTAGTTGAATCGCAAGTGAGCGGTTAGAAAGAAGCAGAGGGGAAGGTGAAGCTTTCAAGGTTACGGAATTAAAAATCAGCCAGTAGAGAGAGTGATTTGAGACACTTTAAAACAAGTAACTCAGCAAGAGTTCGATTGACCGACTTGCAAGACGAGTGTACTTAAAGGTTCCCCCTTTCTCAAACCCCAACCCTTGAAAGCCCCTACTCCCCCGCCTCTTCGTTCAAGGTAGCCACCGGGGACGAAATCCGGCTAAGGGGAGTTGTTCTGGTCTAATTTCAACAGTCGCAGCATCAGCGATTGGTAGTAGAGGCATTAACCACAGGCTACTGGTAGCAATAACATCTCCATCATCAGTTTTCAAAGTGTTGGTGGGTAATGATGCTGGGGGGTTTGCCTGCGGTACTACTTGGTCAAATAACAAGCCTAAACCATCCGCAGATAAACTCATTTGCACATTTCGTTGAGCGGGAGGCAGTACTAGCAGTGGTTTCTGTTGCCCGGTTTTCAGATCAATTGCCACCACATAAGGTTGTTCTATATATTGTTCCTTGGATACTAGCTGTGTCAGCAAGCAGTAGAGGGTGGGTGAGGCAATATCAAATTGGCAGCTGAGAATTGAGCCTGTAGTTTTTAATAGTTGTTTCTGTACACCTTGGTTTGTCACTAAAAACAAATCTCGCGTGTAATCTGTATTAAACTTTACCATCGCTGCTTGAGAGCCATCTTTAGAGAAAGCCTGTACCAAACCAAACTGCGGCAGAAAATCTAGAGGTTTACTGGCATCACCTTGCAGTGGTAAGATTGCTGCTCCCTGTCCTTGGGCAACTGCTACGGCTTTACTATCTGGGGTGATCATAAAGTCTCCCCCTGGTTGGCTTTTCAGACGTTTAGGAGTGGGTTTTTCTGCTGAACCGTCGCTGGTTGCTGGCATAAACCATAGTCCAAAGTCGCCGGGATTATTTTTGTTTCCGCGCTGGATGACAATAGTTTGCCCATCAGGTGATAAGTCAAATTTCAGGTTTTGATAATCTTTACTATCTAAAACTAGGTCAACTTTGCCTCCTGGTTGTGCTTCTTGTCCAGATTTACTAGAAACGCCTGTAGTGACTGTGTACAGTTGGGCTGAAAGTAAGTCTTCGTTATTGCTGGCGCGAGCCGAAAATATAATTTTCTCTCCATCTGGAAATGACTCGAAGTCCATTGCTATCAAGTCTTTGGGGGTAAGTACCCTTTTTTGCTCTTGGGTTAAGTTGTATAGAACTAATCGCCCCTGTTCTTCTTGATTGGTTCCGATGTAAAGAATGACGCGATCGCGTGTGCGGAAGCTACCTGTAAAAGCCTGGATTAACCGATTTTTGCCCTCTTGCTGTGCAAACTTATCTTTAGCTCCCTGTAACTGCAATTTATAATTCGTGCCATAAGGTGCTGGTGTTAACAGCGTATAAACCATTCGCCGCCCTGCCCAACTGAATTTACCTGCTAGGGGTGGCTCGATTTTCAAGTTATCCTCTACACTTTTTGTTTCCATTGGGCGGCTGAAGGTGAGGGTGAAGGAGTTATCTTCCGCCCCAATCTGTTGATTTTGCCAGGTAAAGTCGCGCACACGAGCAGTTACCACATCACCTTGCAATATGATTAACCCAATCAGCACACTTAGCAGTAGCATCAGTGCGATCGCTATTCGATCGAGTGGTTGGATAAATGCTTTAGATTTTGTCATTTGTCATTTGTCATTGGTCATTTGTCATTAGTTATCAACAAATAATTAATAACTATAAGGATTCTGGGGTTGAGGAATCTTTTTGAGAGAAGTAGCGGCAATGGTCAGTTGGCGTTTACCTGCTAAATTTTCTGTCATCATTTGCCCTTCTACTTCCAACCAAGTGTCAGGGGGATAAAGTTCTTGATTGTTTGGGAGTTTAACGGGTAATCCTATTGGGTAAGCATCTGCTGCACAGCAAGTTAAGACAAATCGAGCTAAGAACAAATATTCTTTTCCTATGTCTGGCGGATGAATAACAAATCCCTGAACTTTGACTTTTTGGCCTGTATATGTATCTGGTTCTGGATAGACATTAACAGTACGTACCCAATCTACAAGCGATCGCTCCTCTGGACGAACAGTAGCTCGAAAGGCTTGGGGTTTGACGCGTGTACTTCCCAATAAATCGGTGGTTACGCCCCTTTGGAGTGCTTTGTCACTAGCAAAAACTTGCGGTGTAATGATAAAACCTAAAATCGCTGTAATCAACAATAAAACACTGCCCCAACCAGGGGGAAATAAACTAATATGCTGGCCATTTGGCGTGACATCACGGCGACGGCGCTGCCAAAGTTCCTGCATCTTGAAGAAACTAATAGCAATCAAGCTGATACCTGTCACAACCACAAACCAAATGTAATTTGGGTGAATTAATAGGTTCAGCTTGTTAGTTAGCCAATATCTCAACATCAAAATTCCCCAAGATGCAATTGCTAGGGCATCCAGCCAAGGAAGTAACAGATTTGGGATTTTAGATTTAGGATTTTTATTAGCCATTAGTTATTGGACATGGAGCATTGGTTATTAGCAAAGAACAAAAGATTAATTCTTTAAAAAACGTGTAAGTTGAGGAAAAGAGTTAACACAAATGTTAATTGTGCTGCTAAAGCAAATAAATAAAAGACAGTTTTGGGCTTAAAAATAGATAACATCAAACCAACGCTTTTGATATCAATCATTGGCCCAAACACTAGAAATGCCAACAAGGAACCGCTACTAAAGGTCGAGGCAAAAGATAGAGCAAAGAAAGAATCGACTGTAGAACAAATTGACACCACTACTGCTAATATCAGCATGACTACAATCGAGCTAATAGGCCCAGCACCCAAACTGAGAATTAATTCACGGGGAGCTAAGACTTGAATCGCTGCTGCGATCGCACTTCCTAAAATCATCACTCCGCCCAATTCCCGGAATTCTTGGACGCTATTATCTACCACTAGGCGCAGTTTATCTCCAAGAGGTTTATTGGTATTAGAAACTGGGGTAGTAGCCTGTACAAAGTTAGCATCTATCCGCAGAGGTACACCTGCTTTTCCCCCTAAAATATAAGTCCCGGATTGCAAGATATTTGGTATCGCTTCTTGCTGTTCTACTTGGTAACGTTTACCACGGCGTTTGGTTTCTGGCTGCGCGGGTGGATTAAACTTCATATAGCGAGCGATCGCAGGTTGAATTATCGGATTTAAGTCCTTTTGAAAACTGAAAACAAAACCAATAATTGTGGCAATTGCTAGAGAAAATACAACTCGTAAGACTACTATTTCTGGCTGATCTCGAAATGCTGTCCAAGTTGACCAAATTACAATTGGGTTAATTGTTGGCGCTGCTAGCAAAAAACCAATTGCGACTGGTGTAGGTACTCCCTGAATCAGGAACCGCCGCGCTACCGGCACATTCCCGCACTCACACACCGGAAATAAAAAGCCGATCAAGCTGCCAACTAAAGCACCCAGCAGAGGATTTTTGGGCATTTTTTCTACTAATTTGCGCTCATCAACAAAAAATAGCAGCAAACTGGAGAATAAAACCCCAATAAGCAAAAAAGGCATCGCCTCGACTAGCAGACTTAGAAATATCGTAAAACCATTGTTCAGTTGATTCATGTGCGTCGCAGTCAAAAGCGGTTTTTAGTTTTAGGGTTCTGCCTAGTCATTCTATCGAAATGGGGATCAAAAGCAGTTCGGGAAAATTAAACATCATTTAAGTAGCAAGTTATCTTACGTTTGAAATAGCGCTTAAACGCTACAAACCTTTGCTTTAGCCAAGATAGTAATTTTTACCTGAGTGCATTTACTGACGATGACCAGTTCTAAGATTGTCTAAGTTCAGAAATTGTTCCGATTATAGAGGGCAAGTAGCTGCATAGGCGATTTGAAGTTACCTATGTTTATACTGACAGTAATTTGCTGGATAAGATATTAGCTCGGCTCTATTTTCATCAAGTATTCACAGTTATTGAACAATCGGCGACACCGAATAGCTCGTCGTAGACATGGCTCTTGGTTGCTACAACGATTGATTTTGCGTAGTTATGACAAAATCTAATCTGAGCTTTGCTTGATTTTTTACTATAAAAACTCTAAAAAAGCAAGACAAAAGTTTAGCAAACACGGTAAATGCTTGCAATACCTTCTTCTCAAAGACAAGGTATTGTGGCGATCGCTCTTTTGTATAAAAGTTACCATTAGGCTAGGAGCCTGGACTACCCCACATTTCTTAATGAGCTTCGGTAATGTCTTGTTCAGTAATATCCATTGCTAAATCAGCACATAACCCTCTTACACTACGTAAGGTACCTTTAGGAATATTTTTTTGATATAAAAATTCTGCAAAATTCAATAACTCTTGCTGCTTATCTATAGGTAGCTGGCGCAATTTCTCCAAGACTGCTTGCTCAATATTCATAAACTTATCACCTTCTCTACAAGTCATTCAGAACCCCGGCTTTTTAAATAAGTCGGGGTTCTAGCATTCGCTGTTAATTACGTTTTTGTGGAGTTCCCCAAATCTTGATTTGTCGATCAAATCCGCCACTGGCGAGGATTTTACCATTGGGACTAAAAGCGATCGCACTTACCCAGTCTGTATGTCCATTCAGTGTATTGATTAACTCACCTGTAGTTAAATTCCACACTTTAATCCCATCTTTGCCGGCACTAGCAAGGGTTTGTCCATCGGGGTTAATGGCGATCGCATTTACCCAGTTATTATGTCCTGTGAGAGTGCGGACTAATTCTCCAGTATTAATATTCCACAGTTTGACTGTGCGATCGCGGCTAGCACTCACTAATGTCTGTCCATCTGGTGTAAAGATGACAGCGCTAACAACATTAGAATGAGCCACAAATTCACTGATTAATTTACCAGTACTCAAGCTCCATACCTTGATTACACCCTTACTATCACCACTAGCTAAGGTTTGTCCATCAGGGCTAATGGCTAGAGTATAAATCAAGTTATCGAAGCGTACTAGAGTCCCTAAAGGGCGCTGCTGTAGTAAATCCCATAGCCGAATCCCATCCAAAGCTCCACTAATCAGAACTTTACTATCAGGAGACACCGCTAAAGATAATACGTTGCTGGTATGTCCCACAAAAGAGCGGCTAAACTTAAAATTTTTCAGACTCCAGAGGTTAATCGTGTTGTCATCACTACAACTAGCAAGGGTTTGCCCATCTGGTGAAATCACTAAAGACTCTATGGCTGATTTGTGTGCTTTATTAATATCCCCTAACTTTTTACCATTTACTGGATTCCACAGGCGAATAATACCCTCATTTTCTGCACCTCCACTCGCAAGAATTCTGCTATCTGGACTGAAAGCGAGAGATTTAACAGTTCCGTTATGTCCTCTGAGTGTGTAAAGTAGTTGGGCATTAGCAAAGCTGTTAGTAGTTGGGGAGTTTGGTGTTACTTCAGAGGCAGCATGAGCTTGATGAATGTAAAACCCTTGCCAGATAGTCACTGGAAGGGCGACGGCTGCCATAAATGACAGGATAATATACGGACGCAGAAAATTATCCCCACCTCTTCCCTCACTACTCACACTTTTTCCTCACTTTTTATATACAAACAAACCACTTAGAATTATGAATTAAGCTAACGCGCCTACATATTGCAATATTTTCCATGTAGACCGTCATTAGTCATTAGTCATTTGTCAAAAGTGTTTACCAAGGACAAAGGACAATTGACAAAGGACAACCTCACCAGTTGATGTGCAATCTTATTTGCGTAACAGCTTATCAACTCATAACGGGCTAAACCTTAGCTATCCACTAACAGCACTCTTAAAGAGATGGTTTTTTCTTAGAAACGCTTAACATTGGTAAAGGCGCACTAGAAGAACGAGAGGGCAAATAATGTTGCACCACAGGTTCCTCTGGTAGAGGACGGCGCTGCTGGAAACGCCACAGCTTAAAGGCTAGCGCTATGCCTGTTGTTCCTAAACCAAAAGCGAACAACGACCAGCTATCATTCAATCCGCCAATCAGGGCATCTATAGCGCCCATTGTCACCAATACACTGATTAGTGGCTCTTTTCGGTAGGTTGACTTCAAAAAACGAGGTAATACAGCATTCATCACAGCTTGGTTGGTTCCAGTTCAGCTTTTGTGTATATTTACCAAGAATACCTCACCCTTAATTTGCCTTTCTCATCGAAGGCAGACACTAATTATGATTTTCTTTAGTTGGGGAGGAAGTATACTCATTAATTGCCTTGCATATACTAGTTGCAAGTCTATGATATTTCTATCACTAATAGGTATTTTGATTCCTCTCTTGCTTACATTCTAGTGCAAAGCATTTCGCTATCAATCGTCAAAGTCAAAACCAACTGGTTGTTCCAGCTGGTTGAAACTCTTTTAACTACTAGCTTAGAACTTGCACCTTGTGCTGGTTGGCGGCACTACTTCAGACCCAGCCATGATAGCACCCCTTGATTGGTGACATATTCAATCACCAGCATCAAAGCGAAGCCAATCATTGCAGCTCGACCATTTAAGCGTTCAGCATATTCGTTAAAGCCAAACTTTGGCTCTTCTAGTTTAGGTGTAATTGTTGGTTGTGTTTGTGTCATTTTTAAGAAACCTTTTTTTCGGCAAACGGGAGTTGATATGAGAATTCACAGGAATTGTCAGGTATAAGCGGTAAAGGTTAAAGGAATTGAATAGTATTTTCCCCTTCAGCTTTACCCTAAACTTGGTAACTTATGAGCTAATTGCACTGCTTAAATGTCAAGATGACTTGATCGATTCAGCAAAAGCTTCCTAGTAGGGAGCTATACAATCGCTCTTTTAATAAATTGTTACTATTCTTTATATATTGTATAAACACTGGGGTAATAGTCAAGGGCTTGAATTTGGGGCTACTCAGATTAAATTAAGAAACTTAGAACACAGATTAACTATCTTTAATACAGCTATCTGTAATAAGTCGGTAGCAAGCTTGAAATTCGCAGGCTAGAGTTAAACAAAAAAATTATCAGAGGCTATATATGGAAATCGGCGTTCCAAAGGAAAATAAGGATCAAGAATTTCGTGTAGGGTTAAGTCCTTCTAGTGTGCGGGTGCTGCGAGAAAATGGTCATAGCATCTTCGTAGAAACACAAGCCGGGAATGGTGCCGGATTTTCCGATGAAGACTACAGAAGTGCTGGAGCCGAGATTGTCCCCACATCAGAAACGGCTTGGAATCGGGAATTGGTTGTGAAAGTCAAAGAGCCGTTGACATCTGAGTATAAATTTTTGCAGAAAGGGCAGATATTATTTACTTATTTACATTTAGCCGCCGATCGCAAATTGACAGAGCATTTAATTGATTGTGGCACAACTGCGATCGCCTACGAAACTGTAGAACAACCTGGTGCTAACAGACTTCCTTTGCTCACCCCCATGAGCGTAATAGCCGGTCGGTTAGCAGTACAATTTGGGGCGAGATTTCTAGAACGTCAGCAAGGCGGTAGAGGATTGCTTTTGGGCGGTGTCCCTGGAGTCAAGGCAGGTAATGTAGTAATTTTAGGTGGCGGTGTTGTCGGCACAGAAGCAGCTAAAATTGCAGTGGGTATGGGTGCGATCGTGCAGATTTTAGATGTGAGTGTTGAACGTCTATCTTACCTAGAAACCTTGTTTGGCTCTAGGGTGGAATTGCTTTACAGCAACTCTGCTCATATTGAAGCTGCCGTTAAAGAAGCCGATTTGCTTATCGGTGCAGTTTTAGTCTTAGGACGTAGGGCACCAACATTAGTATCGCGTGAATTAGTTAAACAAATGCGCCCTGGTTCGGTAATAGTTGATGTAGCCGTTGACCAAGGTGGTTGTATAGAAACTTTACGCGCCACATCTCACACAAATCCGGTATACCTTGAAGAAGGTGTAGTGCATTATGGCGTTCCTAATATGCCAGGAGCAGTACCTTGGACAGCAACTCAGGCACTCAATAATAGTACATTACCTTATATCGTCCAGTTGGCTAATTTGGGAATTATGGCGCTAGAAGTTAACCCAGCTTTAGCTAAGGGTGTGAATGTGCAGAATCATCGCTTAGTCCATCCGGCTGTGCAAGAGGTATTCCCTGATTTGGTAAATTAAGGTGTGCAAGGATTAGGCGATCGGGAATCAGACTAATTTTCTTGCTTTATGCGCGGATGGGTAGGTGTACAAAATGAGAAGGGGCAAAAAATGGCTACTGCTCCATCTATACAATGCTTTCAGGGCACTAGTATTTTTAAACCATCCGCGCACCTTATGGAGACTGGCTTTCAGCGATTTGCATCTTGTGCTATGACTATTTGCTGTGTTATGATTCACACATTCGCGCAACTGCACCTTGAAAACCAAATACAGCAGCGCTTTCAGAAGCCAGCGATTGCAATTCATCAAAATCCCTATTAGGGATTGAAACAAAAAAGAGCTAGTGCCTGAATCTCAATCCTTGGAAATTGCAATTCATCAAAATCCCTATTAGGGATTGAAACTAGCTTTGCCCTCGTCAACAAGCTGCTTGAGTGCATTGCAATTCATCAAAATCCCTATTAGGGATTGAAACTAACTTGTTTATCCCTATTGTTTATAGTCAGTATTGCAATTCATCAAAATCCCTATTAGGGATTGAAACTTAATTTCAAGATTTCGAGAATCATGGAAGATTGAGATTGCAATTCATCAAAATCCCTATTAGGGATTGAAACACGCTATGCAATCTGGTGTAGCCATGAAGATGAACATTGCAATTCATCAAAATCCCTATTAGGGATTGAAACAAAAGAATTACTATTAAGGGTGCAGGGCGATCGCTATTGCAATTCATCAAAATCCCTATTAGGGATTGAAACGCTCATTATCCAACTGAAGCGCAATCTGTAGCACATTGCAATTCATCAAAATCCCTATTAGGGATTGAAACTTGCAAGCGATCGCTATGCAGCAGATTGTGATTAATTGCAATTCATCAAAATCCCTATTAGGGATTGAAACCTTCAATATTCAATCCGTGGCGACAAAACAAAGCATTGCAATTCATCAAAATCCCTATTAGGGATTGAAACAATTGTGAATAATTGGATAGATAGCGATCGCTAATTGCAATTCATCAAAATCCCTATTAGGGATTGAAACATAAGCCTCTTCAAATGCAGGTAAATCATCTTCAGATTGCAATTCATCAAAATCCCTATTAGGGATTGAAACAGGTGATAAAATCCTTTCTCCTGGATATTCCTTATCAAGATTGCAATTCATCAAAATCCCTATTAGGGATTGAAACCGTGATGTGCGATCGCCCGATTCTCAACTTCCCCGATTGCAATTCATCAAAATCCCTATTAGGGATTGAAACAGTTCGGGCTGCACTTTGCACATCACCTCATGCAGTATTGCAATTCATCAAAATCCCTATTAGGGATTGAAACCATTTTTAATAGGGCGCAGCCCAACGAAGTTATCGCATTTGAAAAAATAGGATTGCAATTCATCAAAATCCCTATTAGGGATTGAAACCATTTTTAATAGCTGACAAGATAGCTGCTCTATGATTGCAATTCATCAAAATCCCTATTAGGGATTGAAACGCCATTGTTCAAGCAGAACAAGCAGCGATCGCCGCCCAAATTGCAATTCATCAAAATCCCTATTAGGGATTGAAACTGAAAGATTAGACAAACCAATGCCCGGTGCAGATATATTGCAATTCATCAAAATCCCTATTAGGGATTGAAACAAAAAATTCTAGTAACTGGTAATAATATCGCCATTGCAATTCATCAAAATCCCTATTAGGGATTGAAACCTTTTCGCTGTCTAAGATGCTGAGAAAAATTAAATTGCAATTCATCAAAATCCCTATTAGGGATTGAAACTGCATGGGTGCGCCGTGAGTCAAGCGTCACCCTCAATTGCAATTCATCAAAATCCCTATTAGGGATTGAAACCAGATATGTAGCGATCGCTCTAGGGGTGCAATTAACATTGCAATTCATCAAAATCCCTATTAGGGATTGAAACTTACCCGCAAGAGCGATCGCTATAAGAATAGCGCATTGCAATTCATCAAAATCCCTATTAGGGATTGAAACTAATTTTACCTTCGGCTAGTAAAGTTCTGGCTGCATAAAATTGCAATTCATCAAAATCCCTATTAGGGATTGAAACCCAGTGCAAGTTACAGCGATAATGTCACCTGGTGCGAAATTGCAATTCATCAAAATCCCTATTAGGGATTGAAACACAGCGCAACGCCGCGCCTCTGTAACATTTGGCATATTGCAATTCATCAAAATCCCTATTAGGGATTGAAACGTATTCAATGCTACCACTTCCGAGCGACGTAATATTGCAATTCATCAAAATCCCTATTAGGGATTGAAACAATCGCCTCACTTTATCAATAGGCTATTGCAGATGTTAATGCTGCATTAAGGCAGTGGTAATATCAATTTTTTAAAGCATCACTAAACTACCTTCTGCTTCTTCTTCAAGTTCATAACCATTAGCTAATTTTTCAATTGCTTGGTCAAGCATTGCTAAACCCTGATCTACCTTTTCAACTAAACTTAGCTGTCCTCGGAGTTCGGCAGCACCAACGAAACCTTTAGCATACCAAGTCATGTGCTTACGGGCTTGACGCACACCGCGATCGCCTTTATATTCCCACAAGGCTTGTAAATGATCTCTTGCACATTCCAAACGCTGAATTGGAGTAGGTGTCGGTAATATTTCCCCAGTTTTCAGGAAGTGATCGATTTCTCCAACCAAAAACGGATAACCCAAAGTCCCACGCGAACACATCACACCATCAGCACCAGTTTGTTCTAAACATTTCACCGCCGCTTCAACTGAAAAAATATCTCCGTTCCCAATCACTGGAATAGAAAGCACTTCTTTCACACGGGTAATCCATTCCCAACGGGCATTGCCATTGTATCCTTGGGCGCGGGTGCGTCCGTGGACTGTAATCATTTTTGCCCCGGCATCTTCCATCCGCTTGGCAAAGTCGAGAATAGTAATTTCGTTGTCATTCCAGCCAATACGGGTTTTTACTGTCACAGGCACATCAACAGCTTTTACCACTTCCCGCACAATTGCCTCTGCTATTTCTGGTTGCCGCAACAACGAAGAACCGCCACCATTTTTAGTGATTTTATTTACCGGACAACCCATATTAATATCAACAGTATCAGCACCTTCTGCAACCGCCTTGATTGCTGCTTCTGCCAAAAAATCGGGACGGCAATCAAATAGTTGAACGCTAATTGGGCGTTCGTTGGGATCTACCTCCATAATTTTGGGTAACTGCTTAACATAATGCAATCCCGTAGCATTCACCATTTCGGTATACATCATCGAATCTGGTGCATAGCGACGCACGAGACGGCGAAACACCATATCCGTTACTCCAGATAGAGGCGACTGGAGAACCCGACTTTTTACCTCAAACGAGCCAATTTTGAGGGGTTGAGAAAGTCTAGCTTGGAGAATGGGAGAGAGCGAAATCATACAAAAAATTAAAAATTATGGGAATGGAAAATAACAGGAATATTTACGGGTATCTATGAGCAGTGCTAATTGTAGGTTACGTATCCTGACTTGGAGGCTGTTTTTGCATTTCTTGCTGAACTTCCTCTAAACTCAAACCTAACTCTTTTGCCATTTCTTCAAAACTCAATCCCAATCTCAACAACAAAGGTATCATTCTAAACTTTTCTTCACGCGCTCCTTCTTGTTTACCCTCTTGCTTGCCTTCTTCCTTGCCTTCTTCTTTGCCTTCTTGATAAACTCGTGTTTGTTTCAAATCACTTAGCCCAAACATACCTTCAATCTCCTCTCGGCTCATCGTCGGAAACTTATAAACCAAAATTGTCTCTATTAATTCTAGTAACTGCCGCCGTTGTGGTTCAATGTTGATTTCTTGCTGAGTTCTGTCTATTAGCTGCCTAGCAGATGTAATTGCTGTTTCCTCTTCATCGACAACTAATTTCATAGTAGCAATTCCGACTGGCAGCGATGCAGTTTCACCCAATTCATTAAGATAAATGCGAGTCACACGATTGCTAGTGAAAAATTCGCTGTAATTATTGATATCTGCTATATCTAGACTGCGATTGGGATAGATAACTACTCCTCGCCAAGAATTTTTAGGTTTATTTTGACGTAAATATAAACAAATTTCTGAAATTAGGCGCGAATAAATTTCTGCGTCGGTTTGAAACTGGACTTCAACAAAATAAATCGGATTTTCTTGCCCTTGTGTTGGGAGAAAAACACCATCTATACGGAATGTCGTTTGCTTGATTTCAATTGAGGAGAATTTATAACCCTCTGCGGTTTGGGGTGGATTACCAATTAATTCAAAAAATATCTCAGGAAGTTCTTGAAAAAGGCGGTAAAAAATACTGTCAGTTTTCACGCTTGATGTATTGCGGTGATTTAAACTGTTAGATTTTACCGTGAAATACTGCTGGTAAAAATTAGTAAGCCGACTGCGAAAAGCAATCGGCTTAATAAATTCATAGTAATTTAGTTGCAATTTAGCCGTGAGTTGCACCTTGAGGGGGACTTGAAACAACTTTTTTGGCTAAACCCAAAGTCTGCAAAACTCGGATGCTCCACCAAGTAACATCAATCTCCCACCAAGACAACCCAGATTTCGCCATGTGGGGATAAGTATGATGGTTGTTGTGCCATCCTTCTCCATAAGTGACGATGGATACCCACCAAAGATTACGAGCGCCATCATTAGCATCAAAGGTGCGATAACCCCACAGGTGTGATGCAGAGTTCACAAACCAGGTTGAGTGCCAAAGCAAGACACATCTGAGAAACACTCCGTAGAATACGAAAGGCCATCCTCCTAATCCATATAGGAGCAGTGCGAAGGGTATTTGCAACAGCAAAAAGTAGCGATCTAGCCAACAATAAAAGGGTTGTCTTGCTAAATCAGGGGCATATTTTTTATAGGTGTCATAGTCAAAAAATTCTGGGCGCGGGTAAAAAATCCACAATATATGGCTCCACCAAAACCCTCTTTGAGCAGAGTAAGGGTCTAAATTGATATCTTCGGTGTGCGCGTGATGCTGGCGGTGTCCACCTACCCAAAAAATTGGCCCACCTTGCAAAGCTAAGGCTCCGATTAGGGCGATCGCATACTCTAACCACTTCGGAACTTGGAAACTCTTATGGCTCAGTAGTCTATGATATCCCAGGCAAATACCAATGCTCCCAAATAACCAGTGGAGAAACACTAGCAAACCTAATGCTGGCCAGGAGAAAAACCAAGGAGACATAAGTGCTAAAGCATGAAATGTAGTAAAAAATACCACATTCGTCCAACTGAGTTGAGGTGAGTTGCCTCTCTCAGGGGCGATCGCCCCAAAATTTGCGGTCATAAAAATTCCTGTTGATGGATGATGAAGCAATTTGCCTTTTCTCGGATGCCATCCCACAAGGGATTTACCCGCACTGTATACTCATTCGTTACAGTGAGCCAGCGCTAGCTTCTCCCAAAGGGAGAGGCTAGCGCCAAGAGGGTTTCCCCCATTAGCGACTAGTGTTAGCGCAGCGCTAGCGACGCAGGAGCGTCACCCGTAGGGTAGAGTAAAGCAAGTATCACTTACATTTGTTATGCTAGCAGAACTCTGATACCTCTGCAAGTGCCACTTGCATTTTTCTATGTCGTCTCACCTTGTTTCCACTCGTCAACGCTTGATTCAAGCTGCACTTGAGTTGTTTTCTGCTCAGGGAGTTAGCGCTACCACAACCCGCCAAATTGCAGAAAAAGCCGAAGTCAACGAAGTGACTCTATTTCGGAATTTTGGCAATAAGCATGGACTGCTTTTAGCGGTGCTGGAAGAGTCCGCAGCCTTTAAGGATTTAGGTGAATCGCTGGTGCGGCGGGCAACGCCTCCCGGCAATGTGTACCAAGCTCTAAAAGATTATGCAAGTGATAGCTTGCACGCATTAGAACGAGTGCCAGAGTTTGTCCGGTCTGTGGTAGGTGAAGCCGACCAATTCCCGGCAGAAAATCGCCGCGCACTAGGCAGGGGAGTCACAGAGGCAAACCGTTATGTAGCTCAGTATTTAGCTACTGTAATCCAGCAAGGACACCTAAACACCTACTTACCGGCAGAAAAATTAGCCAGTTTACTAAATGGGATGATCTTGGGATATGCCGTAATTGAGTTTACCAGCGAATTTCACGAACTTTGGGAGGATCGGGATGATTTTCTGGAAAATTTGGTGGAATTGTTTTTACATGGAGCCATGTCATCCTCAGCAGAACTAGCAACAAACTGCTTACAAGGAGGGTTCACTACCACAGAAGTAGCTGATTTGCCTGCTACTTTAGTTAACGAAATTTTACAA
This sequence comes from Nostoc sp., assembly GCF_036917775.1. Lineage (GTDB taxonomy): Bacteria > Cyanobacteriota > Cyanobacteriia > Cyanobacteriales > Nostocaceae > Nostoc. Next base: position 24,966 of record NZ_JBALEQ010000083.1, on the reverse strand, counting down.
CAAGCCAGGAAATCGGGAATACGAGATTATGCTTTGGCTTACGTGTTATTTGGGGCTGGGTTATCCACCACAGAAATGATTAACTTGCAGCGATCGCACCAAATCTACGATACTCAAGGGCACTTTTTGCAAATTACGATTCCTGGCTTTGTCCGTCAAGTGCCAGTAAATCAGTGGATTTTGGGCAAACGCTACGGTTCTTTTACCAATAATCCCTTAATTAAATGGCTGAAAAGTCGTAAAGATGCTCAAACAGCCATGTTTTTAAATGAAACAGGTAAACCCATGACAGAATCAGAGCTTGAGACACGTTGGCAAGTATGGAGTGAAGGGTTATTAACTCCCCAAGGACAAACGCCAGCGATCGCTCAAGCACAACAAACCTGGCGCGTAGAAATGTTGATGCGGGGAATCACCTTGGAAAACCTGATTATCTTAACAGGCTGCGATCGCGCCCAATTACAACCTTATGTCCGCCGAGCCAAAGAAAAAGCCGCCCTAGAGCAAGCCACCCGTTTGGATCATAAGCCGGGATAGGGTACGCCTAAGCAATTAAAAATTACAAATTACAAATTAAAAATGAATAAATGGAAGGGGAGTAAGCATTTTGGTGTCGATCAATTGTTTAATTTAAGGGTTCCATGATGGCTCTTAAACCATTGCTAGAGAGTGTTTTGAGCATTTCTTTAGCGTTATATTCACTGCTAAATACTCCTGCTTGCATAACTCTTTGACCTTCCCAAACTGTGGGAAACGCACCAGGAGCAAGCGATCGCACTAAGTCTTGATCCCTATCAGTCAGGAGTGGAACTACTACGCGATAACGGATACCGAACCGTGTCGTAGATTTACTGGCATAAGGAATACTTGCAGAACTTGTTTGCATATTGCCAGTATTACTAATGGGGATATTGTTATCGGGAAGTGGTAAAAGTGCTGACGCATTTGGGGCAGTAGCTTCTAGTATTGGTAATGGCTGCTGTGTTTGATTCCTTGTACTGGCAACTGAATTGGATGGGTACTCAGGGGCAGTAAATTCAATCGTATTAGGATCAATCCGCACATAATTCAACTGTGGTGTGTTAGGCGGCTGTGCTGGAATGGAAGTTGCAGGTATTTGTCTCGCCGACAAGCTGCTTGGAGTCGGAAATGTAGCAACTTTAGATGTGGGTTGCTGTTGATTGGATATAGGCGTGGAAAGTGGAACCTTAGATGGTACTAATGGCAGCTGTTGACTGTTTAATTGTGTAGAAATAGGATTATTTGCTGAAATACTGTTGCTGTTTTGGCTATTAGTAGTTTCAGAGATTCCGGGAGCCGAGAAGGTAATTTCCCCAGTTGGTGGTATTTCTTGTAATACATTGTTGGGAGTCGATTGAGAATTTTGTGCTGCTAGTGCTATTGTGCCGTTAATATCTACGTTGCCAGTGATGCGATCGCTCACAAGATTATTACCGCCAGCAGAAATCATCTGTTTAGCAGCGCTGGCGTTAATGTCGTAGCGGCCATTATTTTGAAATTGATTACCCCCAGGTTCCGAAGCACTACCCAAATCTGGCATTGCTTGAGCGATCGCAACTAAACCATCTTCTTTATTATCTTGAATAATATTATTCCGTAAAATCGGGTGCGCCTTTGCTTGCACTACAATTCCCGATCTATTGTTCTGAATTTGATTGCCTATAACTATCGGAGCCGCATTTTGGGCAATATTAATGCCAAAACCTGTTTGGTGAAAGACATTCTCTTTCACTTGGGGACTGGAATTCCCGGCAATTGTCATGCCATTGGCTCCATTGCGATCGAAGTAATTCTTGCTAATGGTAGGTGCAGCATTACCACTGACAGAAATCCCATCTTGGGTACTGCCGATAAATGTATTTTCCGTGATTACCGGATCGCTAGATTCAATCCATAAACCGTAACCCCGGCGATTGGGGTTTGTCACCGTCACCCCAGTGAGCAAAGCTTGGTTTGCCCCCACAATTGCGACGTTTTGACCACCAAAGCTCCGACTCAGGTAATCACCGCCTCCCTGAATGATAATATCCTTACCTTGATTGCTAGGGTTGCCTTGAATTGAAACACCCGGTTTCAGCATTAAGGGAAATTCCTCTCCTGTCTCGGCGCTATAAGTGCCCGTAGAGAGCATAATTACAGTATTGGGGTTAGCTAATCGCAACGCATGGGTAATCGTTTTCACAGGAGCAGATTCGCTGCCATTACCTGCGCTGTCATTTCCACCATTTGGGTTGACAAACAGCAAGTTAGCCTGAGAATTTTTTGTCTCACCTAGAGGTGCTGAATTTGGTGTTGATGGCATCTGAGCGATGGCACTATCCAGGAACGTCATACTTATCGCTCCTATCCCTACGGTAAAAGATAATACCGATAAACTAAAAAATAAAAGTCTTGCTGATTCCAGAAACTTCAGCTTTGCAAGCATAATATCTACTCTACGGTACTTAGGAAACACACGGTAGTGAATCATATTTAACACAACTCCTTAGAAGTAACAATAAATTCTTATACTCTTAGAGAGTATTATGTCGATAATATTACTCACATATTGACCGATTGGCGATTTTTAATACAGGGTAATAAATGATATTGTGTCTGTTCGAGAATACCCAATACTTTTCGGATAAACCCAATAATCTCTCTTTTGGTCTGGGGAAAGGTTAAAGGGCAATGGGGAAAAAGAAATTCAAACCCTTTCCCTTTCCCCTTTCCCCCTTAACCGAAAAGTATTGCGAGAATACCTTGCTCTATAAAAACACGCTACGCGATCGCCAAAATACCCTCAACCTAAAAGAGCTTGTAATTCAGGACTCACCCAAAAAATTCTTCATTGAGAGACAAACACTCTTTAAATAGTATCTATGCAGTCTCAATTTAATTTGCCCATTGGAGATTTTCTGATGTATCCCTTTCGGCTAGTCCTTTGTAAGCTCGTTGTTCACCCTAAAATACTTGACTAACCTTAGTGCAAAACTGTAGCCTCAAACTACCCTTATCACTGCATATAAGAACATGGGATAATTTATCGTAACCCTCATTACTACGCTTTTTGACGTAGATTCGGCAAAAATTGAGTAAAAAAAGCAAATTAATTGACTTATGGTTACTAAGAGATATGATAATTCACATTTTGATGAAAGCACTAACGGGGTTGTTGTGATGGTCGAGCCATACAGCCAAAAAGAGCAAGTACAGCAAGTTGTCTATCGCATTTTAGATGCCAATTTAGACCGCGCTCGTGAAGGCTTGCGAATTATTGAAGAATGGTGTCGCTTTGGCTTGAATAATGCCCAGTTAGCTCTTGAATGCAAGCGCTTACGGCAAGAATTAGCCAAGTGGCATACCCCGGAATTACGAGCGGCGCGAGACACACCAGGCGATCCTGGGACTGAGTTAACTCATCCTCAAGAAGAAGAACGAGCTAGTATAAAATCAGTATTGCAAGCTAACTTTTGCCGTGTCGAAGAAGCATTGCGGGTGTTGGAAGAATACAGCAAGCTTTATCAGCCAAATATAGCTAAAGCTTGTAAGCAGATGCGCTATCAGGTTTATACCCTAGAAAGTAATTTAATGGGTCATCAGCGCCATCAATTGTTGTGGCGATCGCATTTGTATCTTGTTACTTCCCCAAATGAAAATTTATTGAATAACGTCGAAGCTGCACTTAAAGGGGGATTAACGCTTCTACAATACCGTGACAAAACCACCGATGATTCTTTGCGTTTGGAACAAGCCAGAAAACTCCGACAGTTATGCCATATCTACGGTGCTTTATTCATTGTTAACGATCGCGTAGATCTAGCTTTAGCCGTCGATGCAGATGGGGTACATCTGGGACAACAAGATATGCCTATTACTATTGCTCGGCAATTACTAGGTTCCCAGCGTCTGATAGGTCTTTCTACCACCAATAAAGAAGAAATGCAAGGAGCAATTGCTGAAGGTGTAGATTACATTGGCGTGGGGCCAGTTTATGAAACTCCCACGAAAGTAGGTAAGGCAGCAACAGGTTTAGAATATGTCAGCTATGCTGCGAAAAATTGCTCAATTCCCTGGTTTGCCATTGGCGGAATCGATGCCAATAATATCAATGATGTGATCGATGCTGGAGCCAAACGTGTAGCAGTGGTGCGATCGCTCATGCAAGCTGAACAGCCTACCCTAGTAACACAATATTTGCTCTCCCAACTCAATCGCATTAAGCCAGAACTTTAAAGAGTCATTTGTCATTTGTCATTAGCCTAAAGTGAGTAACCAATTACCCATTCCCAATTCCCAATTCCCCACTCCCCATTCCCCACTCCCCATTCCCACATTTATGTCTAATGAGATTACGGTTCAAGTAAATGGGGAAACCCATAGCTGTTCGTTTCAAATTTCTTTACCCGACTTGATCCAACAGTTGGGTTTTAACCCGCGCTTGGTGGCTGTGGAGTATAACGGCGAAATTTTACATCGCCAGTTTTGGCCACAAACAAAATTGCAGCCAGGCGATCGTTTAGAAGTGGTAACTATTGTTGGTGGTGGTTAGTTGATGTGAGCTAGCAAGCCCAAATCTTTGAGGCTGCGGCGTGTAATCTCGATGCGGGCGGGTGCATCCTCTGGTTTTTGCATATCAAGGGTTGTGGCGAAAAAGTAGACGTTTTTATTTTGTTCTAAATAACCGACAAACCAACCAACTTGTGGTTTGCTACTCGTTAACCATCCCGTCTTTCCTCGCAGTGTGTAGTCTGGAGTTTGTTCGCGTACCATAATATCTTTGACAAGATTTATTGTCCGTTGGGAGAAAGGTAAATCACCTTGATACAACCGTTGCAAAAACTTAATTTGCTCTTGGGGTGTAATTTGTAATAGCTGCTGTTCTAGCCAAAAACGATCAATGTCTGCGGCGGTGCCAATCTGACGATTTCCGTAACCTACTTTGTTAATAAATTGCTGCATCCTTTCATATCCAGCCCTCCGCGCCAGTACTTTATAGAACCAAACAGTTGAATCTTTAAAGGCTTGACGCAAATTTGTATCATGATTCCAAGCATCGATATCTCGATGAATTCCATCCCAAGTGAGAACCGCCACATCATCAGGAACTACACCTGTTTCTAAAGCTACCAGCGCGTTAAAAATTTTGAATGTCGAAGCTGGAGCGATCGCAGTTGCATTACGTTTAGGATTGTGTTCATAGATGCGGTTATTTTTTGAGTCGTAAATCAAGATTGAGCCTTCACGCCCAAATTCTTGAAAGTGTCGCCCAAAATTTGGCGCTTTAATAACAGGACGTTCAGATGAGGTTGAAGCTGGTTGAGCCAGAATAGGCATTGTTCGGAAGCTAATTACACTCAATACAGCAACACATCCAATAATTGTAAATATAACAGCTTGCCTTCGGTAATGCCAAAGAGATTGCCACATCTGAAACAAGATATTTTTCATTGCATATTTAATAAAATCACAAAGGAGATTTTACAATGCAATCTTGCTCATTTGCGAAGAGATGAACATCTGTGCATCCCCACTCCATCTGCATTCATCTCACAAAATCGCGTTTTTTCCCTCTGATTTGTAAAGCGATCGATGAAGAGTTCTCCGCTTGGCTAATTCTTTACCTTTGCGGCCAAGTTGCTCACGTAGCTGTTGATCTTTGCATAACCGATTGAAAGCTTGAAAAACTTCATAACCAGAATTGGGATTAACCAGTATCCCATTTTCTTCATGCTGAACTGTGTCTAGAACACCACCTAAGCGAGGCGCAATGATAGGCTTACCGAAGTAACTTGCTTCTAAATAAACCATACCAAAACCTTCCATATTATTAGGTTTAGTATCTAATAAAGTCAGCATAGCAAATATGTCGCACGCTGCATAATAACCCGCTAATTCACGCTCTGGGACATATCCCGCAAAGTGGACGCGCTTATCTACCCGCAAACGATGCACCAAAGATTTCAGTTCCGATTCACTTGGGCCTTCACCGCAGATTATATAGTGGACATCGACCCCAAAAGTTAGCAATAGTGGGATGTTATCAATCACTCGGTCGAAAGCTTTATGTTTTACTAGCCTTCCTATGGAGAGAATAACTATTGCTGAATCGGGAATATTGTATGCTTGACGCACGCGAACACGCAAATCATCAAGGCTACTAGGACTCCCGACATTGTTACCAAATTTTTCTGGTCTGATTATTGGGTTAATAACGTAAGTAGGAGTATCTAATCGTAAAGCAGTTCTGAGGTAGTCTTGCGTATAAGAACTGTTACAAACAATACCTTCGGCTCTATGAAGTGTTAATTTAAATAGCGATCGCAGCACGGGATTGTGTAATGTACAAAGAAAATCATTACCGTGTAAATAGATAAAAAAGCGAATAGGTAAGAAATAGCTCAATAGCAACAGTGAAGGAAAATCATAGCCGTGGCCCCACTCTATATAACGGTAGTGATAGCGAAAATAGAGTTTGATTGCTAGCACAAATGAGCAAACAATATTGACAAGAGGCTTCAGAATATTTTCCACAAAGCCACTACGCCAGTATTTAGGATAAAACCATCGATATACTGGAAATTGTTGACCTTCATCAAATACTTTATCTCCTGAGCAACTAGCCGCCAGTACAATAACTCTTTCTGGATCTTGGAGACAACGATTGTACATATATTCTCCAATTACAGCTTCTTTCGGCAAGAATATCCGGGATATGACTAGGATATCTGGGTATGCAGCTTTGTCTCTGATTTCGGCTGTTAGTTGAGAAATATGTTCCATAACCAAGTTGATAAATTTACTTCAAATGATTTTGAATTTATTTACAATTAAGATTACTTTCCAAGCCATAATTATTATTTTATTTCTTTTAAAACGAATCTGGTAAACAAAATTTAAGGCTATTTTAGAAGATTAGCCAGCAAGATTGTTTTTTTATTGTGTTGCTTTTATTTTGACGGCAAAACTCTCAACATTTGAGAATTTTTGTGCATGATGGACAATAAAATAAAATCTAGCACTTGTAGTCCAATGTAGTCAAATTTCTTAATGAAGAACTGTTGTAAAAATTACGAAACTTATCTACGTTCACTAGAATATCTTAAATAGTCTAAACTGGTGTGCCAAAATGCCACAAGTTTAGATAAGTATTTGATAACTATCTGTGTCTGCTTAGTACTGCTGATAAGCATCACGTCTACTTGTAACACTACTACGCATACGTAAGCATCAGGTCTACATTTGTCCTTTATATTACTTGAAAGAGAGGGATATCCTTTTGGATTCTGACAGAACAAGTAGGGTGAAGTATTAAAAAATTAGTCAAAATAATCATGAAAAATTAGAATCTCTGTATAATCCAAGACTGTAGCCTGGAATTGCCCAGTTTAAGACGTAGCCAAAATTTCCCGTAGCCGTAGCCCTTCTTTACGAGAGGCTGCGCTCAGGAACCATCCGTCGTAGACATCACAAATTTCTGTGATGATGAACATATCTTAAGGTACGGTTCCCCAGCCGAGAAATCCCCCCTGCGATCGCTGCTTATGCCAGATAAGACGCGGTAGATTGAATATGTAGCCTTTAAAAGTGAATGCTACAAAGCTTGCTTGTTAAGGACTGGCGTTAGTGACATAACCGCAAAACTCCTACCAGCATGGAGATAAATCATAAAAATTCTGTTTTCCAAGCGATTGTATTATGCGTAAAAAACTACAACAAATCAGCAAACCACTGTTAAAAACTTTCTTAGCCCTAGGATTGGTGTTGACTTTGGTTCTTAGCCACGCCGATGGAGCATTAGCGGCCCGCAGTGGGGGTCGAATCGGTGGTGGCTCCTTTAGAGCGCCTTCCAGCCGCACCTATACACCGCGCACTTATGCACCTCCTGGCGGGGGCGGGTACTATCCTGGTGGTGGTTTTGGTGGTGGTTTTGGCTTTCCCTTCCTACTTCCTTTCTGGGGTATTGGGGGAGGATTTGGTGGTCTATTTAGCATCTTAATTTTCTTTGCGATCGCTAATTTCTTATTGCAAACTTTCCGCCGTGTCTCAGGCGGTGAAACACCAGAAGCAGATTACAGCAGTAACTCTCCTGTTTCTGTAACTCGTTTGCAAGTAGGTTTGTTAGCTCAAGCCCGTGAATTGCAAAATGAACTCAACCATATTGCTGAAACTGCTGATACTAATACCCCAGAGGGAAGAGCAGAAATTCTGCAAGAAGCCAGCCTAGCTTTACTCCGCCATCCCGAATACTTTGTATATGCAGGTGGTGGCACTCAACAAGCCAGTTTAAATTCAGCTGAAAGTCAGTTTAATCGGCTGTCACTGGCAGAACGCAGCAAGTTTAGCGAAGAAACTCTTTCTAACGTCAACAACCAGCTAAAAGCGGCCCTTGCCAAAGAAGCTTTACCCCAGGCTGGTGAACTAGACAATCCCACCCGCCTATTTACTGAAGGCCCTGGAGAATACATTATCGTCACCTTACTGGCGGCAACACTAGGCAAGTTTGATATCCCCACAGCAATTAACAGTGCTGATGATTTGCGTCAAGCTTTGCGCCAAATTGGTAGTATCCCTAGCGAAAAACTTCTGGCAATTGAAGTACTTTGGACTCCACAAGCTGAAAATGATACGCTGACATCTGATGATGTACTGGCAAATTATCCTGATTTGAGACTTGTTTAATCTCTAAAAATTTTGCGCTTTACTGCCAATAATGAACTTGGCATCTTGGCGAAACAAATAAGTTCCTCTTTGAGTGCAATAACTAAAAAACCGTTTGTTGATAACAAGCGGTTTTTTGTATAACCTAGATATACCAATAATTACGTACTGAGAAATAAAATCTCAATCCACCCTAACCTATCTCAAAATGGGAGAAACTCTCAAAGCGCTGTTTAAAAAGGGGGTTGAGGGATCTATTATCCGTAAGCCCTATATACTTAACTATCTTTTAGAAAAATTATTCTTAGCCAAGACTTTGGTAATATTATCAAAATGTTATACACGTAAAGCGTTATCTTATGCCTAATGTTGAAGCCGACGAAAACCGAGAGCATCGCATTAAAACAGAGATCATTGTAGATGCTGAAGACAAAGAAGACCGAGCTATGGGTTGGTACTACTACCTCGAAGAGACTCTGAATTTTCCCTTTATGGCTAAATGGACTAAGAAGGGACGCAAATCAGGCTCTACCGAGGAGAAACCAGTGGAAGTCCTGGGAATGGCCCCAGATGATGAGTGCTTAAAAGATATGCTTGTAGAGGTAGCTTACATTGGTGGTAAGGATGATGATGTATATTCTGCAAAGTTATCTGAAATAGCAGCCATTGATGCTGACAGCGAAACTCAAGAAGCGATCGCAGACTGGCTCTATTGGATTGCCAGAGGATACAAGTTTTAAACTCTAGGATAAATATCGAATGACGCGGCAGGGATTACCAGCAGCGACAACATTCTCAGGTATATCTTTGACAACTACACTGCCAGCACCAATGGTTGTGTTATCGCCAATCGTGACACCTGGACAAATAATTGCACTGCCACCAATCCAGACATTGTTACCAATGTTAATTGGGGCAGCTAATTCTCTACCAGAAAGGCGAATTTCTGGCTCTGTAGGATGATAAGCTGTATAAATTTGTACATAAGGAGCGCATAGGACATTTTCACCAATGTGAACTAGATTGCAGTCTAAAATTACACAGCCATAGTTCATATAAAATTTGTCGCCGACAAAGATATTACTACCATAGTCACAGTGAAATGGTGGCACAATTGATACTTTGTCACCTATCTTTCCAAATAACTCTTGCAAAATTTGCTGCCGTTGATCTTGCTGTTCTTCAGTTGTAGAATTGTACCTTCGCAACAGACGACTAGCTCGTTTATTTTCGGCAGCCAATTCTGGATCTTCCGCCAGATATAATTCGCCTGCGAGCATTTTTTGTTTTTCGGTTTTTTCCATGACATTTAGAATAGTTGTGAAAAAAATCAAAGGATTTTGATTTTAATGACAGCATAAAGAGTGATGGAAGAGCGTTAATATCAAAGTATGTAAATAAAAATGAACTAGGTTAAAACCCTTATACCTATTGCCTATTACCTTATTCCAACGACAACTATTTATGCCCACTTACTTTAATTAACTAAATATGGCATAAGTAGCTTTTCCCTGCCGTTTCGCTCGGTACATCGCAATATCAGCATCCCGTAGCAGAGTCGCAGGTTCCTCATAACTACTAAAATTCCAAGCAATACCAATACTTGCTGTAGTAGATAATTCACACCCATTCAGAAGCAGTGGCGATCGCAAGGATTCTTGAATCCGTTTGGCAACATTGGTAGCGTCGGTAATGTCTTTAATATCCTCTAAAAGAACTGTAAACTCATCACCACCAAATCGCGCTACAGTATCCCCACCACGTAAGCATGACTCTAAACGTCTAGCGATCGCTACTAAAAAATCATCCCCTATTCCATGTCCAAAGCGATCGTTAATATCTTTGAAACCATCTAAATCCAAAAATAAAACTGCAAAATAATAATCACTTCTGCGTTTGCTGCGCTCAATTGTTTGTCTGAGCCTGTCTAGAAATAAAACACGATTTGGTAATGCTGTCAGCCCATCATAAAAGGCATTACGGATCAGTTGTGCCTCTGTCTGCTTGCGTTTGGTGATATCTTGAAACACTAAAACTGCACCAGTAATATTACCATTGCGATCGCGGATGGGTGCAACTTTATCCCCAATCGCTATCTCTTTGCCATCTTTGGTAATTAGTATACAGTTTTCTGGGAAATCCAAAATTTCACCTGTTTTGATTACATCTGCGGCTAAATTTTCAATTTTTTCTCCTACATCTTTGTCAACTAACTTAATTACTTCTACTAAATCTTTACCAAACGCTTCACTTTCCTTCCAGCCTGTAATTAGTTCTGCTGTGGGATTCATCATTTGAATACAACCATTAGCATAAGTCACAATCACTGCACTGCTCATACTATTAATAATTGCTGCCAGTCTTTGTTTTTCTTCGTATAATATTTTTTTGCTTTGATGTTTGTATAGAGCCATTTCAATCGCAAAATGTAAATCACTTTCAATAAATGGTTTGACTATGTAACTAAAAGGCTCACTTAGCTGCTTATCATATAATGTTTTATATTCTGAATACTCTGTTAAATAGACTACAGGCACATGGAAGTGATTCTGGATGATGTCTGCTACGTTCACACCGTCAATTTCACCAGCTAGGCAGACATCAATTAATACTAAATGTGGATGAGTTTCCGCTACCTTTTTTATTGCTTCTTCACCAGACTTAGTAGTTTCTGATACGGAATAACCTAATTTTTGTAAACTTTTTCTAATATTTGAGGCTATGATTTTTTCATCCTCAACAACTAGGATTTTGCGGGCGAACATGGTAAAACAACCTGTTTGCTAGGGTTCAGATTTTTGCTGTCAGTGTCAACTCGATAGGAAAGTTATTATTTCATCATAAACAATCTTTTATGACTCTGTAGTATTGTTTGATATAAATACTTAACTAATGAGCAAATAGCATCGTGTTATTAACCTCCAATATTTTTTTGTTTGTCAAAGCTAATTGTGATTAATGTACGCGGTTAATATCATGTCATTAACATAAAAATGTAAATTACCATATAATTAGCAGTAATCAAAAACTTATTTTCAACAATATACAAGCAACCATTATCTTAAATAAAACAAACATTAAGTATAGTATTTATGTCAAAATTAATCAAGAATAAAAGTAAATAAAATTACATCTAGTACTTTCAAATAAGTTGAAAAAAATTAATATAGTATATTGGATGTAGTATGATAGTATTCATTAACTAGAATAGTACTAAAAATTAATCTTTATCTGGAATTAAAGACTTTAATAGAGCTTTGTCTAGAAATAGTGTTTGTCTCAGTCGGGATGCAAATTCTTGTCTGAAACTGTCTGATTAGCAATTCTGTAAGATTGCTCGGGATCAAGTATACGCGCCTTGTTTCACCAAGCAATCTTGCTTTTGTACTGTTTCACAAAGAATTGGTATAAAATTTTGAATTGTGAATGAATGAGTATAAATTAAAATTATTTATTGGTTTTAGTTAATCCTAAATCACAAATTGTTTTAACTGAAAATATGTATGTTAAATGCTCATCAGCAAATAACATGATTTTTTAGTGTTTTTTGATAACGAGTAAGTCCTGGGGGTAATGGCAGGAAAGATTCTCTTTGTGAGATACTTCCGCACTCCATAAAAACCCCCTGTTTTTGCTAGTTTATAGAAATTGACAAAAAAACACGTTTTGTGCTTTAGAGATTAGACTTACTTTTAGTAAGTTCAATGCTAATTTTGCCACCAAAATCTGGAATAGGTGCAGCAGGTTTGCTCAGAATGACTTGGACTTGTGTTACACGATCGCACTCTTGGAGAATAGAATCTGCGATCGTTGCTACCAATTTCTCCACCAAAGCAAACTTAGACGTTTTGATTAGATGTTGTATCAAGCTAATGACGCTGCGATAATCTAAAGTGTCTTCGATCGCGTCAGTCTTGGCGGCTGTGGAGATATCCAACCATAACCTCACATCCACCTCAAACCATTGCCCTAGCACCTGTTCTTCTGGTAGATATCCAGTGTAGCCATAGCCGCGAATTCCCGTTAAATGAATGCAGTCCATAAAAGTTTGATAGCAAATTGGGCATTTTGTAGAAAGTGGAGCAAGAAAGTATCGAGGATCGGCTTCCCTCCCTTGGACTTCTTTTCACCAAACTTTCCCAGATGGATTTTAAATTAAATTTCCCTAAACAAAATCTAAAATTTCAGATTGTTTTATAGCTATGTTTGATTTAATGCCGATCGCCTTTAGGAATGTTAATCAACTTTGGGCTTACATTTTAACAGAGACTCTAAAGCGGTTGGGATTGACTTGTGCCATCATTTGTCCTGGCTCACGCTCCACACCCTTAGCAATAGCCTTTGCTCAACAAGCACCTGAGATTGAAGCAATTTCTATTCTCGATGAACGTTCCGCCGCCTTTTTCGCTTTGGGACAAGCGAAAGCAACCGGACTACCTGTGGTATTAGTTTGCACATCTGGTACAGCAGGAGCAAATTTTTATCCAGCAGTCATTGAAGCCTCATATAGTCGCGTCCCACTGTTGGTATTAACCACCGATAGGCCCCCAGAATTGCGAGATTGTCACTCTGGCCAAACTGTAGATCAGTTGAGATTATATGGAACCTACCCAAATTGGCAAACGGAGTTAGCCTTACCCTCCGCCGATCTGGGAATGCTAGCTTATCTGCGACAAACAGTAATTCATAGCTGGGAAAGAGCGCAAACTCCTACAAAGGGGCCAGTACATTTGAATATTCCCTTTCGCGATCCTTTAGCGCCTGTTCCTGATGGAACCGACTTGAGTTATTTGCAATCACTGTTTGAATCAGAAGACTTCTTTGCAGAAATAGCAAACTCATCTCCCATTCCCCATTACCCCTTATCCCCAGAGGGGGCCCCACCATCCCCATTCCCCATTCCCCAACTATGGAAAGAATGCGATCGCGGCATTATCATTGCAGGTGTTGCCCAACCATCGCAACCAGAAGAGTATTGTAAAGCGATCGCGCACCTTTCCCAAACTCTCAAATGGCCAGTGCTAGCTGAGGGACTCTCCCCAGTGAGAAATTATGCCGAACTCAACCCTTATTTGATTTCCACTTATGACCTGATTTTGCGAAATCAGCAACTAGCAAAGCAGCTAGCACCCGAAATGGTGATTCAGGTGGGTGAAATGCCTACGAGTAAAGAACTGCGTACTTGGATAGATGCAACCCAACCCCGACGCTGGGTAATTGACAAGAGCGATCAAAACCTCGACCCTTTGCACGGGAGGACAACGCATTTACGGATATCTGTAGAAGATATAAAAGTAGAGGAGATAAATTTATCTTTCTCTTCAGACTATGGAAAGCAATGGTGTGATGCGGAAGCGAAGGTCAGATTAGTTGTTGATCAGACGATGGGGAAAATAGATGAAATCATTGAGAGTAAAGCAGCGTGGTTAATTTCTCAGATTTTACCGCCAGGAACGTCTTTATTTATTGCCAATAGTATGCCTGTGCGGGATGTAGAATATTTCTGGAAACCGAATAATTTAGGAGTGCGATCGCACTTTAACCGGGGTGCAAATGGTATAGATGGTACATTATCCACCGCTTTAGGAATTGCCCATCGCCAGCAAAGTAGTGTGATGTTAACAGGAGATTTAGCTCTGTTGCATGACACAAATGGTTTTTTAATCCGCAATAAGTTTGTTGGGCATCTCACAATTGTGTTAATCAATAACAATGGCGGTGGTATTTTTGAAATGTTACCCATTGCCAAGTTTGACCCACCATTTGAAGAGTTTTTTGGTACTCCCCAGGATATTGATTTTGCACAGTTGTGTGCTACTTATAATGTGCAGCATGAATTGATTAATTCTTGGGAGCAGTTGCAGGAAAGATTAAACCCACTTCCAACCAAGGGAATTCGGGTTTTGGAGGTGCGGACAAATCGTAAATCAGATGCTAAGTGGCGACAGCATAATTTGAGTAGGTTTGCCGCAGATATTGCAATTTAACTACGCCAAAGCTAACGCTTACAACGTTCCTCAGCAATTTCATTTCACCAAATAGTCGTTTTAACAGCCGGAGAAGGAGCGATCGCACTTTTTCTTCCACCGCTTCTGATATACCCGCGTGTCTGCAAATGCTTCTTCACTTCGGGAAACTTTATTTGCAGCCATGATTATTTGACGAAGTGCGTAGGCGTAGCCCACCGCAGGTATCGTCCTTTTCCCCTACGTGAAACTTACCCGCTTTGTTGACTTTGTAACCACCCTTCCAAATCAGCAAGAGTAGAGAAATCCAACAAAGCGTCACCTAAAGCTTCTAACTGTTCTAGCGACAACACCTGAATCTGGCGCTGAAGCGACTCAGGAAATTCACCCACCCGTCGGTTTAATAGTCTTAAGATGATCGTTCTTTCTCCTTCTTCCTTCGCTTCCCGAATCGCCCGTGGTTCTTCCAGATTTAGTCCTAACATTGCTGCAATCTCCTCTCGACTTAGGTTAGAAAACTTGTAGAAAATAATCGTCGTCACTAAATCAATTATCGCTTGCTCCGACTGTTGCCGTGCTTGTTCCAGCAAAAACCGCGCCCCTTCCACTGCTTCGGTTTCCGAAGTAACATTTGTCAGCAACATCAAACCCAATCCCAAAGGTTGTTGTCGTAAATCTCCCAACTCATCCAGATAAACCCGCCTGACTTGACCACTTTCCAACAAAGCGCGGTGAATGGAAGAGGAAGAAGGTTCCAGACTGCGAGAGCCAAAAATTATGACTCCAAACCAGTCATCGTAACGAATAGAGTGGCGGTAGAGAAACAAAAACAATTCGCTAAAGAAGCGGTGATATAAGTCTTCGTCCTTCTGAAACTGCACTTCTGCAAAAAAGACGGTTTTGGAAACTGCATCAGCCGGAGGTAAAAACACTCCATCAATCCGAAACGCCGTTTCTTTCACTTCAACTGATTCAAACTGGTAGTTCTCCGCTTCTGGAGGTGGTTCATCTACTAATTCAAATAGCAAACTGGGAAATTGCTTAAATAATTTATAGAAGATGGTGTCACGTCGCATTTTTATTCCTCAACACCCAGACAATTACCAGATTGTAAAGGCTTGAGACAACAATTTAGTGTAGGCGTAGCCCACCATAGGTATCGGATGTCCCTACGTCCGCGATAAAATTCTCAAGCACAACAGTCCACTTCATACAATGCAAATTAACTGGGAAACTGCCAAAACCTACGAAGATATCCTGTATCAAAAAACTGATGGCATTGCAAAAATCACCATCAACCGTCCCCATAAACGCAACGCTTTCCGTCCTGAAACAGTCTTTGAACTGTATGACGCTTTCTGTAATGCTCGTGAAGATACTACCATTGGTGTTGTTCTATTTACTGGTTATGGCCCACACACTGATGGCAAATATGCTTTCTGTTCTGGTGGCGACCAAAGTGTGCGGGGACACGCAGGTTATGTGGATGATACTGGTATTCCTCGCTTGAATGTGCTGGACTTACAACGCCTGATTCGTTCGATGCCGAAAGTGGTGATTGCTTTAGTCGCTGGATATGCGATCGGTGGTGGACACGTTCTACACTTAATTTGTGACCTTACCATTGCTGCCGATAACGCCATTTTCGGACAGACAGGCCCGAAAGTCGGCAGTTTCGACGGTGGTTTTGGAGCCAGCTATCTCGCCCGCATCGTGGGGCAAAAAAAAGCTAGAGAAATTTGGTTTCTTTGCCGCCAATATGATGCCCAACAAGCTCTAGAAATGGGTTTAATTAATTGCGTCGTCCCAGTAGAACAACTAGAAGCGGAAGGTATTCAATGGGCGCAGGAGATTTTAGAAAAAAGTCCGATCGCAATTCGATGTCTCAAAGCTGCCTTCAATGCTGATTGTGACGGACAAGCTGGTTTACAAGAACTTGCTGGCAATGCCACCTTACTCTATTACATGACAGAAGAAGGGTCTGAAGGCAAACAAGCTTTTCTCGAAAAGCGTCCACCAGATTTTCGCTCTTTTCCTTGGCTACCTTAGAATTGCAAAAATCGCACCCTGATTGAGGTGCGATTTTTTATAGATGTCAAAATTTACAACACTAAATATCTTAAAAACAAATCTTATCTTAAGCAAACTACAAAATTGGTTCAGTAATAATGGATAGCTAAATAAATACTGCTTCAGTCTTGGCCTCTTCAGAATATATGGAGGCAGTTATTTCTTCTACAGGAGCAGGAGCAGCATGATCTAAATCTGAAGCCGGGGAATGAGAACAAGCTAAAACTGGTCTTGCATCTGGCAAAGTCCAAGCATCTTCCAAGGTTTCCCAAGAAGGTGCAAAAGGTGGGAGGGCCAAAGAGCAAGCCTTCCAAGTTGCTTGAACTGGCGCTCCCAACTGCTGGCACGTTCCACCACGGCGACCTTCTGGCTGGTAATGACGGCAATATTTACAGGCAGATGCTAAAAATTTAATAGGTTTCATTCGGATTCATCTTTAGTGCAGTTTTCGGCTGAATTTCATCTTTATATTTTGCTTCTATATATAAAGACGGAGAAAAGCCAAAAAACCATTATTTTCTATAGCTTTCAGCGATCCCGACGAAAAAATAAACTTTAGGATATTTTTATAATCTTGTTATATTTTTAAATAATCTAGAGAGTGATTACCTATTGATTTTGGCTAAAACTTATTAGGGATCAAGAATAAAACTAAAGCTTTTGATTTATTTAACCTTTTAACTTCCTCCTTAAGGATGCCTTAAGACATATAATTTTCAGATAAATAGTCTGGTTTGTATACCACGTTTGGTATATTTTAGCTGTAAAATATCTTTTTTCTCAAGAATTAGAACGAACTTATCTAGATGGCGGCAGCAAATTACTTTTAGATAAATCCTGCTCAAGCAATAATCGCTGAAATATTTTGCGTTCAATCCAAGTCAAGACTGACTTACTTTAAAATTTTTTAGCAGCACAGACAGAACAGACTGCCCAGCGCTGGAGTTCGCCGGGTGGGGTGGGAGATTCACATTGAGGACAAAGGGGTAAGCCATGCGATCGCGATCGCATAATCTTCGTCCAATGCCCAAAAGCAGCATTTACATCCTTGGTGGGTGTAATATCAGGGCGGCTAATCTCATCACCAAGGTAACTGGGATGCTCGTGGGGTGAAACCGTTTGTTGCTGTTTTCTCTCCACAGATGGATTCTGCCAGCTAGCAGTAGAGAAGCGAATATCAACCAAAGGCGTTGGCAGTATTTTATTCAACTTTAAAAGCAGAGACGTGCGACCAAAAGTCAGGTTTTGCGCCCAAGCAGCACTAGAAGTTGCTACCGACAAAACATCGCGTTGAATCGACAATGGTCGAGTATTTGCGGCAACCACTGGCCCAACAACACTTGCCCAACACTTGAGCAAGTGTTGAAATGGTTGCTCCTGCCATTTAGATTGCTTTTCCAGAACGCTCAAAATATCATTAATTGATTTCAACGACATCATTCAAATTGGGGAGTAGGGATTGGGGAGTGGGGAAATGGGGGAGATGAGGGAGATGGGGGAGAAAGAATAACTAATGCCCAATGCCCCATGCCCAATTCCCAATCTATCTATTTAAATAATTTTCGCTAATATTGTCAGAAATATATCTATAGTTATTCCAGAAATCTACGTTTGAGGCACACAGGCAATGACTCAAAACCCCCTGAACGATTCCGGTACTCAATCGTCTAAAACACCTGGGTTGAAACCAGCACTAACAGCAGCACTAGCAAGTTTAGAAGTACCGCTAGATCAAGAGTTAGCTCGATACCGACGCACGCGAAATGGTTTAGTGTCATCAAACCAACGGCGTGTTGCAAGCTACATGAGCAGTCAAACCCAGTCTTTGACTGTCATTCCTACAACATTAGGAACAACTCAGTCATCAGTAACGGAAATTAAAACTAACGTGCCGCCGGCTGTACCTGTGAATCATCAGGGAACCCCAGCGCCAGCTACAGAAATTGACGTACCACCAGCATCTTCTGTAGTTGTGAATCCTGAGGTGAACCGAGCGCCAGTTACGGTAAATACCGAAGAACCAAATAATCTCAATGTATCCTCTACCCAAGATTCTGCTAAAACACAAACTCAACTTCCACCGCCACCGCCCAATTTTAGTAGCAGCATCGTGCCAGCAATTGTTAAAGATACTAAGAGCGAAAATCTTTTGCAGACAGATAATACCCCTAAGCACCCAGATGACTACTTAGAATCTAGTGAAGCACTACTGCGAAGTCTGACAGAAGAACAACCAGAACCCCAAAAACCAAGCAATTCTAGTGACAGTCTACTATCACCTTTAGGTATCGGCTCAATGTTGTTGCTATTGTTAGCAAGTCTTACCTTGGGTTATGTAGTATTCAATCCCAAAGGCTTGCCTCAATGGAATTTAGGCAAGTTGTTTAACGGAAACTCATCTCCCGCACCAGGAAATACTGAAGAAGTTGGGAGTAATGTCCAACCTCCGATCCAGCCACCAAGCACATCATCTATGTATCCCAATCTTGCGGCCCAAGAGTTTCCTGATGTGAGAGATCCTAATGATCTAGTTGGTTTACAACCTAAAGTCCAACCAACCGCCGCAGTAGTACCTAATCCAGGCGTTCCCCAAAACCGCGTAAATCCTCAAGCACCATTGTCTGGCCCCAATACAGCCCTAAAACCGACAAATCCGATCGCTTTAGCGCCAGTACCAACTGTACAATCCTTACCTCCCCTAAATTTACCTCCCATTTCAACGGCAAAAACCTCGCCCCAGCCAATAGCAGCCTCACCAAAGCCTAATGCAGAAATCAAACCAGGAACAGATGGGTTTTACCATGTCGTGATAGATAATAAAGGTGCAGCTTTTGCTTCAGCACGGCAAGTAATTCCTGATGCTTATTTATCACCCAACAAAGAATTAATTTATCTTGGTGCTTTTAAGACTAAAGAGCAAGTACAAAAACAGATGCAATTATTACAGACAAAGGGAATTAAGGCACGAGTTCAGCAACCATAAGTTGCAAAAATCTACGATACCATGAGATAACAGTCCTGACTTATGAGTGCTGTTAGCGGATAGCTAAGGTTTAGCCCGTGCTGAGTAGTAAATACAAAATCTGACTTGTTTACGACACTATGAAAATTTTTTATACTCAGTTAAATTACTGAGTCTTCAGCACTCCATAACTACCCGACTACAAAATTTTTATACTCATTACTCAGCACTCATTACTCAGCATTGAGTTTCGTGAATGGAGAGCCGACATGGAATTAATCAAGCGTATTCTGCGGGTGATTCGCGCTAATCTCAATAGTTTGATCGGTGGTGCAGAAGATCCAGAAAAGATTCTAGAGCAAACTGTCCTAGAGATGCAGGAAAATCTGGTGCAGTTGCGTTCGGGTGTAGCACAAGCGATCGCTACTCAAAAACGCACTCAACGACAGGCGGCGGCTGCTAACTCTCAAACAGAAGAATGGTATCGCCGCGCCCAATTAGCCTTACAACAAGGCAATGAACCTCTAGCACGGGAAGCTTTGACTAAGCGCCAAGCTTATAAAGAAACCAGTACAGCCCTCTTTTCTCAGCTAGAGCAGCAAAACGATATAGTCGCTAGGCTAAAAAAGGATATGCGATCGCTAGAGTTAAAAATTTCCGAGGCGAAAACAAAAAAAGATATGTATATTGCTCGCGCCCGTTCTGCTGAAGCATCTTCTCGCCTTCAGGAAATGCTTGGAGGAGTTTCTGCTACCAGCAGTCTGAGCGCCTTTGAGCGTATGGAAGAAAAAGTTTTGCAAATAGAAGCTAAATCAGAAGCAATTGCCGAACTCGGTAGCGACGATTTGGAAACACAATTTACTTCCTTGGAATCTACTAATAATGTGGATGCCGAATTAGCAGCGATGAAGGTACAGGTTTTAAATCAGGCAGAAAACACACAGCACAACAGTTTGCTTACCGAGGAGAAGCAGAACGCGGCACAGCCTCCCCAACAGCAGTTACCCAAAACTCAAGACTCTTGAAGTTGGTCTAATTACCCCACTTTGGAGATATCTTAACAATTAAGAGTTGTTATAACGTACTGATTCCAACCGGAAAGATTACATTGAAATAGGTAGCTATTAAAAAGTAAAAAAGCTAACTGTCCAGCAAAAAGCGTAAACCAAACAAGGAAAAACAAAGTTATGGGATTATTCGATCGCATTAAGCGCGTAGTTAGTTCTAACCTCAACGACCTGGTTAACAAAGCCGAAGACCCCGAAAAAATGCTAGAACAAGCCATCCTGGAAATGCAGGAAGACTTGGTGCAGCTGCGTCAGGGAGTAGCCCAAGCGATCGCCGCCCAAAAACGCAGTGAGAAACAGTACAATGATGCCCAAAATGAAATCAATAAGTGGCAACGCAATGCCCAACTAGCACTGCAAAAAGGTGATGAGAATTTAGCACGACAAGCTCTAGAGCGCAAAAAAACTTATACTGACACCAGCGCCGCCCTCAAAGCTAGTTTAGATACCCAAAGCACTCAAGTTGAAACCCTCAAGCGCAACTTAATCCAACTGGAAAGCAAAATTTCTGAAGCTAAAACCAAGAAAGAAATGCTCAAAGCTCGGATCACAACTGCCAAAGCTCAAGAGCAACTCCAAGGCATGGTGCGTGGCATGAATACCAGCAGTGCAATGTCTGCCTTCGAGCGGATGGAAGAAAAAGTCTTGATGCAAGAATCCCGGGCCCAGGCACTAGGAGAGTTAGCAGGTGCAGATTTAGAAACCCAATTTGCCCAGTTGGAAGGTGGTAGCGATGTTGATGATGAATTGGCAGCTTTGAAAGCGCAAATGCTACCACCCGCTACTCCAGTAACTCAAGCACAACTTCCACCCCAACAAGAAACCACTCCTGCTAAGTCAAATGAAGTGGTTGATGCCGAGTTGGATTCCCTACGCAAGCAATTGGATCAACTATAAAATTGCCAGAAAACTTGTTTGAGCTAGTCCCACGCCTGTTGGTTGTGGGATTTTATATCATTAGTCAATAGTTAACAGTCAAAATAACTATGAATTATTGACTATGGACTATTGACTACTTTGGGATAAAGTATTGTGTGTGCCAACTTTGATCGCCACCGGATGGAGACTGTAATGAGTAAGGCTGTAATCACCATAACTGATGCTGAGTTTGAAACAGAAGTGTTAAAAGCTGAACAGCCTGTATTAGTTTACTTTTGGGCTTCCTGGTGTGGGCCTTGTCAATTGATGTCGCCCATGATTAACTCAGCTGCTAGCAAATACAGCGATCGCCTCAAAGTCGTGAAAATGGAAATTGACCCCAACCCACTCACTGTTAAACAGTACCAAGTGGAAGGTGTTCCGGCTCTGAGACTATTTCAGGGACAAGAAGTTTTAATTTCGACTGAGGGAGTCATCGGTAAAGATAAGTTACTCGAACTCTTAGATACGCACTTAAATAGTAATTAGTCAATAGTTCATAGTCCATAACTAATAACTAATGACCAATGACAATTGACTAATGACTAATATGCAATTTGCAAAGCGTTTACAACCCCTGCAATCTAATGTATTTGCTGATATGGACAGAGCCAAGGCAATCGCTTTGGCCGCTGGACAAGAAGTAATTGATTTGTCGTTGGGGTCTTCTGATTTACCAGTCGAGGCACACGTCATTGAGGCGATCGCCCAATCTCTCCACGATCGCAGTACCCACGGCTATCTTTTATTTAACGGCACCTTTGGGTTTCGTGAAGCCGCAGCCAACTGGTACGAACAAAAATTTGGCATCAAAGTAGATCCCCAAACTGAGGTACTACCTCTGATTGGTTCTCAAGAGGGTACAGCCCATTTACCCCTAGCATTGCTCAATCCAGGGGATTTTGCCCTGTTGCTCGATCCAGGTTATCCCTCTCATGCTGGGGGAGTCCACCTAGCCAGTGGTCAAATCTATCCGATGCCATTACGGGCAGAAAACGCTTTTTTACCAGTGTTTGCGGATATTCCCGCTCCAGTTTTGGCCCAGTCGCGGATGATGGTATTAAGTTATCCTCACAATCCCACCTCAGCGATCGCTCCTTTATCTTTCTTCCAAGAAGCTGTTGCTTTCTGTCAACAACACAATCTCGCCCTGGTTCACGATTTCCCCTACGTAGATTTAGTATTTCAGGAAACTGGGGAGTGGGCAGATTCTTCTCCCAATTCAAAATCCTTAGTCCCTTCAATTCTGCAAGCTGATCCAGAGAAAAGCGTCTCGATTGAATTTTTCACCCTTTCCAAGTCCTACAATATGGGCGGCTTCCGCATTGGCTACGCCATTGGTAATGCCGAGTTAATTAACGCCTTACGCCAGGTAAAAGCTGCCGTTGATTTTAATCAATATCGGGGAATTTTAAATGGTGCGATCGCAGCCCTAACTGGCCCTCAAGCTGGGGTAAAATCTGCTGTTGCTATCTTCCAGCAACGCCGTGATGCCTTCATCACTGCTTTACATTCCATTGGCTGGAATGTTCCTACTCCCAAAGCCACAATGTACATCTGGGCAAAATTACCCTCAACTTGGAGTCAAAACTCCATAGAATTTTGTACCCAGCTAGTTAAACAAACTGGTGTAGCTGCTTCGCCTGGTGCTGGCTTTGGCAAATCTGGGGAAGGGTATGTCCGTTTTGCCTTAGTACATGAACCACATTTATTAGAAACTGCTGTGGAAAGAATTGGCAAATTCCTTTATTAAATTTCTTCTCAAGCTGAACGCCAAAGATTTTTGGCGGCAAAGTCTATCGATAGAAGACGCAGCAAAGAGGCATAGTCGTGCCCCCCTATAAATCACGGTTCAGTTAAGAAATTTATCCGTTGAAGCAGGCAGGGGATGCAGGGGGGAGAGAAAAAAGCTTATCTGAACCGTATTGCCCTATGAGTAACCGTATTCTACTGAATTTCAAATATTTTTATCTGTAATTTTTAATGTTAGTAATATTTAGAAGCCTAAGTAATTAAACGTATAAAAATCTAGAAATATTCTTCATATTTTTATTGATAATCCGAAGTAACTTTACCCAATCAGGTCTTCCCGTCTCTTAAAGTGGGTTTGTACGTTCAGCTACCAAAGATGGCTAACAATGCAGGTGGCGTTTTCAAGCTGCTGTATTGCCAAAAGCCTGTAGTTAAGACAGCCAAAACCCATAAACGGCAATAGTTTAAAACTTAATTTCCAAACTGACAGAGACTTGAAAACAATGAAAATGACTTTTCAGAAACTTGTAATTGGCGCTTCAATGGCTATTGGTGTGAGCGCGATCGCTACTGTACCAGCACAGGCTGGAACCATTACCGGCGTTACTATAGGTGGAACAGCAGCCAGTGATTATTACGTCTATGATTCCGATGCTACAAATACCTTCAAAGTAGAGAATACCAGTGAAAATGTAAAAAAAGCTCTAAGTGGTAACGCCGCCAGCCCGACTGGAAATGTGGAGCTACGAGCTAGCAGTGAATTACAGGGTTTTGATTTCACCAAAAACACCAGCTTGACAGGTACAATCGGCGGAAAAACATTGACTCTAAGCAGCCTTACTTCTGATGACTGGTTTGGAGTTGGCAAAACAACTACGAGCTATGGGGCAAGTAATTTAGCTAACACCTGGTTTAACGACGTTGTAAACACTTATAGTAGTCTATTCCCTACGTCCACCCTTGGTAAAAAGGTTGTGTTTGACAATTTTCTTACAGCTCACGGATTTGAACGCTTTAGTGACCCTAATATTTCCTATGTCAATCAAGATGATACTAGTGGTTTAATTAGTATTGGTTTAGCAGGTCACTTTAATGCCGCAACCCTTTTGGGACTGTCGTCTAGCCTAAATGTACAAGCAAGTGAAATCGTCAAATACACTTATGACGGCAAGACTGACTACTTATATAGCTTTAAAGCTACCAACTCTGGTTTACTTGAAAAAAGTGATGGCATATCCCATAGCGGTAATTATGAAGTCACCATCAAGGGTGTACCTCCCGCAGCAGTCCCAGAACCATCAGTGATGCTTGGTCTGTTGGGAGTGGCTGGTGTCTTTGCTACACAACGCAAATTGAAAAAAGCATCAATTTAAGAAGATTGCAAGTTCAAAATTACAAATAAAAAAAGGAGCTATTAGCTCCCTTTTTTATGAATACTTTCTTCCAGCGATCAGATAATTTGATTTTCTAAGTTATTAGGACTTACGCATTGACAAAATAACAAAATAGTGGATTCATAAATAAGGGTCGTTACTTGACAGGTATCAGACAATTAGAGAAATTACTAAAC